>NZ_CP102262.1:3900000-4007931 GCF_025147325.1 Bacteroides stercoris ATCC 43183 | reverse complement strand
AACGGTTACTAATACATTTATTAATTAAGCAAAACTTCTACGTTTGCAAAATTGGCAATCTTATTTGAAAAAAACAAATCTCTCTTTTCTTGCATTTCTCAGGAAAACAATAATCTCTTTACTTTCAGCTACTTATCGGGATGTATGAAACCTATGCCTTTGCTGGAAGTCTTGCTTTTATGTAACAGCTTGTAATGTAGTGTATTATAGCCTATACACAAGCTGCTGCATCCATTGGAAACAGCATGAGTATAAACCTCTTTTTTACCTTTATACGTAGACTTATCAAGGGGTTTCTTTCCCAATAACAAATGAGCCTTCTTATTTAGACAAAATCTATTTAAGAGGAATTTCTACTTATCTTTCTTGCCGAACAAAGAGAAATGGACGTAGCGTTTCGGATGCGATTTCAAGTCTTCCAACAAGCTCGCTGCGTTTGCCGTGGTGGCATTCAGATTGTTGTAAAGCGACGGGTCGTTTAGCAACAATCCTACTGTATTGTCCTTACGGTTTAATTTGTCTGTAAGCATCTTCACGTTGGCCAGCGTTGAGTCTATGCTTTGCATGGCTGTTGCATAGTCTATCTCTTTCAGGTTGTTGGAAATCAGAACAAAGTTATCTCCGATGGTGTTCAGCTTTCCTGTGAGCTGCGGGATGTCTTTATTCATCAATGTTTGCAGTTGCCCGCTGGTTACGGCCAGGTTGGCGGTCAGGTTCTGCACATTGTGCAGGGTGGCAGGTATGGCGGGGTCTGCCAATACCGTATTTAAAGAGCCGAGGATAGAATCCAGTTTGGGCAGCATCTTTTCCAGTTGCGGCATCATGGTAGCCACTTTCTCCATCATTCCGTTGTTGAGAGTGCCGGGAATCGTATCTCCGACCTGATACTTCTCGCGGGGATTGTTGGCAAGAAGAAGATTCATCTTGACGCCGCCTAGCATTTCCGTGGCCAGTTCCGCCGTACTGCCTTTGGGAATGCGGAGGTCGGTGTTGACGTCTATTTCGGCAACCACTTTTCCGGGTTGGGTATAATCGTAATACAGGTCGCGTACGATACCTACGCGGAAACCGTCGGCAAAGACCGGACTTGATTTGGTGAGTCCGTTGACATTATGGAACTTGACATAGAAATAACTGGAAGGCTTGAACATGTGAATGCCTTTCAGATAGTTGATACCATATACTAATATGCAAAGCGCTGCTATGCCTGCGATTCCAATTCTGACTTCTTTGGTAATATACTTCATGATGTATTTTATTTATTTCTTTTGTTTTTAAATTCTCTGATGGCAGTATTTACGTTTACTTTCCTGCCGTTTTTAAAGGCTATGATGAAAGCATCCTTGAATTTTGCCGTAATTGAACGTTTGGTGCGTAACACCTTATTATAATCGGAAGATGTGCCATAGGTGTATTTGTACAGGCCGCCTTCCTTATAATAATCCACATCTTTCAATCCTTTCAGCCGCTTGTCGTTCTTGGCCAGCGGACGGGAAGAGGTGAGTATCTGTATCTTGAACACAGGGGCTTTGTCCTCTGTCTGCGCAACGGTTGCTTTTTCCGAAGGCTGGGGGGCCGGTTTGTTGTTCCGGGCGGTCGCTTTTTTCTCTGTTTCGGGTGTGGCATCGGCAGGAGCGGACGTTTTCTCTTCCGGCTGTGGCAGGTCTTCCGGCAGAATGGTCTGGCTGCTTCCGTTCAACCGGATTTCCTGTTCCCGTTTATAAGTAAGGAAAGCACGGAAAATACCGTCGGCAAGGGTGCCGGTTCCTGCATCCGTGTTTAGATAACGTTCTTCTTCGGGTGTGGAGATAAAGCCGAGTTCGACCAGAATACTGGGCATGGCACTGGCTTTCAATACCAGAAAACCGGCCTGGTGCACGCCCCGGTCTACCCGCCGGCAGGTGTTGCGGAAATGCTTTTGTACAAGTGATGCCAGATGCACGCTTTGCGACATATATTTATCCTGCATGAACTCGAAGATAATGTAGGACTCGGCGGAATTGGGATTAAATCCTGCATAGCGGGTCTTATAGTCGCTTTCGTAAAGAATGACCGAGTTTTCCCGTTTGGCAACTTCAAGGTTGGCATCCGATTTGGCAAGACCTAACGTCCAGGTGGATGCGCCTTTGGCAGTCCGGTTATTGGCAAGCGCATTGGTGTGGATTGAGATGAATAGGTCCGCTTTGGCATCGTTGGCTATTTCCGCGCGTCGGTTTAGAGGAATAAAGACATCCCGCGTACGGGTATATACGACTTTTACATCCGGGCAGTTCTTTTGTATCTGCTTGCCGAGCTTGAGTGCGACATTCAGGTTTATGTTCTTTTCTTTGGAGATTCTGCCGATGGCGCCGGGGTCGTGTCCGCCGTGTCCGGCGTCGATAACGACAACAAAATCCTTCGCCCCGATATTGCTGCAACAAAAAGGAGCAATGAGCAGTCCCAGGCAAAGGCTTATATATAAGATATGTTGTCTGTATCGTTTCATATTAAAATATCGTTGCAAAGATAGCGCAAAGGTCTATTATCGCCCTGCAAAAGTAATGTAATTTTATAGAAAACTCACACTTTGCTTTCAAGTTTTATTCGTAACAGCTTCTTTTTAGGGAGATTTAGTCTTTGCATTTGCAAAATTTACATGTTTTCTATACTTGCTTCTGTTTGGCGGTTGGCTGTGCATAATTCGTTAGACCCGGGTCATCCGTTCGTTCAACCTAGGTCTAACGAACGGATGACCCGGGTCTAACGAAAGGGCGACGACTGTCTAACGAATTAAAAATACTACGTTCTGTGTCAATGCTTCTCTTTTTTCCCTTTTATTTTCTGCGATGAGCCTATTTGTTGATAATATCTGTAACTTTGCGCACAAATATTAATTGGTAGATACAGGTATGCTTCTTCGTCTTATAAAGAATTGGACATTGCCTTTGGCGATGCTTGCCGGTACGGCCGGATATTTCTTCTTTGCGAAAATTCCCTGGTTTGCACCGGTGAAACCTTGTTTGAACGGGTTGGTGGCTCTCCTGACTCCGGCTTTGATTTTTGCCCAATTGCTGCTAACCTTCTGTAAGGTAGAAGTGCATGATTTGAAACCGAAAGGATGGCATGGCTGGCTGTTGCTGTTTCAGACGGTGGCGTGTCTGATTGTGGCGGCTTTGCTGGTGTGCTGTCCGATGGAGGAGATGTATCGGGAAGTTTTTGAAGGGGCTATGGTATGCCTTATTTGTCCTACGGCTACTGCTGCTGCGGTCATTACCGGTAAGCTGGGCGGAAGTGCGTCGAGTCTTACCACGTATACATTGTTGTCCAATCTTTTGGCTGCGGTGGTTGTTCCGTTGGTATTTCCTTGGGTTGAACCTCATGCGGATGTTACTTTTTTTGCGGCTTTCTTGAAAATACTGAGTAAGGTGTTTCCGCTGTTGCTTCTGCCTTTCTTCATGGCCTGGTTTCTGCGGGTGTTTGTCAAGAAAGTGCATAGATGCTTATTGGAGTTCCACGATGCTGCTTTCTACTTATGGGCGGTGGCGCTTGCCATTGTATCGGGGCAGACGGTGCGTTCGTTGGCGAACAGTGATGCTCCGGTGTTTGTGGAAGTCCTGATTGCTTTAGCAGGTTTGGCAGCCTGCTGTGTCCAATTCTATTTAGGCAAGAGAATCGGCGGGCATTACAATGACCGTATCAGTGGCGGACAGGCGCTGGGACAGAAGAATACGGTGCTTGCCATTTGGATGTCCTATACTTATTTGAATCCGCTCTCTTCCGTAGGGCCGGGTTCGTATGTGCTGTGGCAAAATATTTTCAATAGCTGGCAACTATGGAAAAAGAGAAAGAAAGAGTTGGTAAATTAATGCAAACAATTGATATATGTAATTGCGGTATTTTCTGCGTTATTCCTTTTGTTGGGCTTGTTTTCTTGACTTAATCTATAAATTCCCTTATTCTCTTACCAGTTTGTTACTCAAATGCTATGGGGTAACAAAAATAATATCTATATTGCCCCATCGTTAACAATATAAAAACATGAGTATGGCGAAGAAGAAATCGCCGGCATTATTTTTGTCGCATATAACAAATCGCAAATGAATATAAATCAGAATTATATAGAAGCAGTAAAGACCATAAAAGAAGCTATTCTACGCAGCCAGTACCGTGCAGCCGCATCGGTGAACAAGGAACAGCTATCTCTTTATTACGGCATCGGACGTTATGTATCGGAAAATTCCCGTACAGGCTTTTGGGGGAAAGGTGCAATTGAACAGATATCTTCTCTGTTGCAAAAAGAATTGCCGGGGTTAAGGGGATTTTCGGTTTCGAATATAAAGAATATGCGAGTTTTCTATGAAGAATGGGAGCCTGTCTTAAATCGCCAGCCAGCGGCTGGCGATTTGATATTAGATGAAAAATTGCTGTTGAGCGTAATTCGCCAGCCACTGGCTGACGAATTTAACTGGTCTGATTTTCTTTCAATCGGCTTTAGTCATCATACCGAAATAATATCCAAAGCTAAGACTTTGGAAGCAAGGCTGTTTTATATACATGAGTGCGCCATTCACTATTGGAGTAAATACACTTTAAGGGATTACTTAAAAGCAGACCTATACAACCATCGGGGAACTTTACCTAATAATTTCGCACAAACATTGCCCGATACTAAGCAAGCTCTAAAAGCTGTTTGTTCATTCAAAGATGAATACTTGCTTGATTTCATTAATGTGGAGGAACTGAATGAAGAGGAAGAAGATTTAGATGAAAAGATAGTAGAAAAGGCGATTGTTGCCAATGTGAAGAAGTTTATCATGACCTTTGGGCAAGATTTCAGTTTTATAGGCAATCAATATCGCATGGAGGTTGCAGGGGAAGAAATGTTCATTGATTTGCTCTTTTTCAATCGGGAGCTTAATTCTCTGGTCGCGGTCGAGTTGAAATCAGGAAAATTCCGTACATCTTATTTGGGGCAGTTGAATACTTATCTATCCGCCTTAGATACATATATCAGAAAGCCGCACGAGAATCCCTCTATCGGCATAATCCTTTGCAGAGAAATGAATCAGACCTTTGTAGAGTTTGCCGTTCGTGATTATAACAAACCGATGGGAGTTGCTACATACCGTGCTTCTAAAGATATGCCGGAACGGCTTCGTAACGCTTTGCCGGACATTGAGGAACTGAAAAAGCTATTGTAAGGCAAAAGCCTTGTTTCTTTTTGGGGCAGGTAATAGCCTTTGGTTACCCACAGTTGGTAATAGGTGGAATTCTTCTATGATAATCAGTTTGATAGGTTAGTTAAGATATAATATGTGGCAAAATATTTTCAATAGCTATCAGTTGTGGCGGAAGCGGAAAAGTGAGCAACCGCCTCTTTAGCCATACGGAAATTAGTGGGCAATAGTAATTTATTCGTCATATCCCAACTTCTTCTCATTGTAATCCGATGCGATATAAGCAGGGCGTCTTTTGGTCTCTTTGAAAATACGTCCGATATACTCTCCGATAACGCCCAATGCGAACAGTTGGATGCCGCCTAGGAACAGAATAACGACTATCAGGGTGGGGAAACCGGCGGCCTGGTCGCCGTATATGATGGTCTTTATCAGGAAATAGATAGCGTAGATAAAGCTGGAAATGGAACAGAGGATACCGCAAACGGTGGCAATGCGCAGGGGAGCGGTGGAAGAGGAGGTGATTCCTTCGATTGCCAGGTTCAGCAGTTTGAAGAAACTCCATGAGGAGTGTCCGGCAAGGCGGTCGCCCCGGTCGAATTCTATGCTTTTCTTCCGGTAGCCTATCCAGCAGAATAGTCCTTTGGTATAGCGTTCCTGTTCGCGCAAGTGTCTTAACGTCAGTACGCAGCGGCGGTCGAGCAGGCGGAAGTCTCCTACGTTCGGCAGGATATCTATCCGGCTCATCTTTTGTAAGATGCTGTAGAAGGCAAGTGACAGCCGGCGGCGCATCCAGCTCTCTTCGCCACGGTTGCGGCGTTTGGCGTAGATGTCGTCATAACCTTCTTCCCAGTATTGCAGCATCCGGTCTACAAGTTCGGGAGGGTCTTGCAGGTCGGCATCCATTACCACGCAGCAGTCTCCGGTGGTGTAGTCGAAGCCTGCAAGCATGGCGATTTCCTTGCCGAAGTTGCGCGAGAGGTTCACGAAATTTACCCTGCTGTCCGTTTGTCGGAGTTGGCGGATAACATCGAGTGTCCGGTCGCTGCTGCCGTCATTGATAAATAGGATTTCCCATGCATAAGTGCTGTTGCGGTTGATAAGTTCTATCAAGCGCTGATATAGGGTAGGGAGCATCGCTTCTTCGTTGTAGACCGGAATCAGTAGGGTTACTTTCTTCATTTCGCAAATGTGTATGGTAAATACTTTGCAAATATATTATTTTCCGGAGAAGTCCGGGATAAATATTATAATTAAAAATTATTGATTTGAGAAATATCAGTCTTTTCGTTTGAAAACGAAGCGTACCAACAGGAAATTGACCGGAATGGCTATGGCGAATACCGGAATAGGGGCAAGGGTTTTGGAGAGTCCCAACCAGAGGAATGTATTCAGCAAACCGATGTGCAGCAGGTAATTGAATAAATGTGCTCCGCCAAAACCGAACGCCTTGCTCCATGACGGCTTTTTGCCGAACGTGAAGTATGCGGTAAGGTAGAAATTGGCGATAAAGCTCAGGGCATAGCCGAGGGTATAGGCTATATTTACATTGATGAACCGTTGCAGTAAGAAGTATATCCCGTAGTGCAAAGCGGTTGCAAGGATACCCACCATGACAAAACGTATGAACTCGGGAAATCTTTTTAAATGCTTCATTTTAGGTTTACGCTATCATTGAGCCGGCAAAGTTAGGTATTGTTGTAGAATATTTCGTACTTTTGCAGCCGGAAAAATATAAAAACGAAAATATATGTCGGACAGAAAGATAGCGTTCTGGTTTATTGCACTGTTAAGTGTACTTGTACTGGTTCCCTTTTTAGGGGAAACCATATTCTATTCGAAAGGGGAACCGCGTGAGGCGATAGTTGCATATACCATGCTGGAAAGCGGTAACTGGATACTCCCGACGAATTACGGAGTGGAAATAGCTTATAAACCGCCTTTCCTTTATTGGACAATAGCCGTCATTTCATCTGTCTTGGGAGGAGTTACGGAGTTCTCGGCACGTATGCCGTCGGCGCTTGCTTTTCTGGCTATGCAGTTGGTATTCTTCAGCTTCGTAGCCAAACGCAAGGATGTAAAGACTGCATTTCTGACCTCTATCCTTCTTTTGTCCTCTTTTGAAGTACACCGTGCGGCGGTAGCTTGCCGGCTTGATATGCTGCAAGTTTCTCTCATCGTGATTTCATTGTGTCTGCTTTTCCGATGGGATGAGAAGAATTGCAAAGGAATTCCTTGGTTGGCCGTACTGTTGATGGCATGCGCTACATTGACAAAAGGGCCGGTCGGCTCTATCTTTCCCTGTTTGGGTATCGGGGTGTATCAGCTGTTGCGCGGGCGTTCGTTCGGAAAGGCTTTCTTTTCATTGCTGGGCATCGGGTTGCTGTCCCTCATTCCTTTGGGCATTTGGTTTTGGGCAGCTTATCAGCAAGGCGGAGAGGCGTTTGTCAATTTGATGCTGGAAGAAAATACCGGACGTTTCTTCCGGAAAATGTCCTATGCATCGCACGAGAATCCGTTGTGGTATAACTTCCTGACTATTATTTGGGGATGGGTTCCCTGGACTTTAGTGCTGCTTATTTCCTTGTTCGGACTGAAATGGAAAAAGATACATCTTCTGCCGGAAGGTGCTTCCGTTGGCGAACGTTTAAAGAAAGCGTGGTGCAAATTCCGTTCTCAGTCACCGTTGCAGCTTTTTGCGTGGGTGGTGATTTTAACGATTTTCATCTTCTATTGCATTCCCAAAAGTAAGCGTAGCGTCTATCTGCTGCCTATCTATCCGTTTATGGGAATGCTGCTTGCCGAATACCTGCTGGCATTGGTGCAACGAGGCGCGAAAGTATTCCGGATTTCTGCCTGGATTTTCGTTGCATTGACAATATTGCTTACCGTTACTTTCTTTGCCGTGCGTTTGGACATGATTCCCGAAAGTATTTGGGGAACAGGCAAGCATGCCGCCGAGAATATAGCTTTTGTGAATGCACTGCATACGGTGGAGCTCTCACTGCCGAAATGGCTGATTGTGTTCCTGCCGCTTGTAGCTGCCGGCTGTTTGCTGTATATGCTGGTAAAGCGTGCGGACACGCGTTCGCTGTTGTATGGTACGGCTGGCTGCATTTTGTGTATATTTGTGTCGTTGGACGGCGTTTATCAGCCTACTATATTGGCGGTGAAGTCGGACAGGCATCTGGCTGTACGCCTGAACGAGTTAGAACCTCAAGGTATGGTCTATTCGTATGCCGACTGGGTTAAGTTCTATGGTATAAATTATTATCTGGGCGACCGGGTGCGTATCTTTGATAAACTGAACCCTGCCCAAGGTTATGTGTTGGTGACGGACGAACTGCAAGAACAGTTCCTGCAGGATACGGAAGACACCTACCGGGTGGAGGAAGTATACCGCACTCCTCTGCGCAGTTGCGATTTGCGCCGGAAAGTCATTGTTTATAAATTCAGCAAAAAATAAAAATGAGTCCCCAAGGGTTGATTGATAAATATTATCCGGAAGCCAATGAATTGAGGCATATCCTACTGACGCACAGCCGTTCTGTGGCCGATAAGGCTTTGTGGATTGCCGACCGCCATCCGGAGTTGTCTTTGGACAGAGATTTTCTGTATGAAGCGGCTATGTTGCACGATATAGGTATATTCCTGACAGATGCCGACGGCATTTATTGCTTTGGCGACAAACCCTATATCTGTCATGGCTATCTGGGAGCGGACCTGGTGCGTTCGGAAGGATATCCGCGTCATGCCTTGGTTTGTGAAAGGCATACGGGGGCCGGTCTCGCACTGGAGGATATTGTTGCGCAAAATCTGCCTGTTCCTCACCGGGACATGCTTCCGGTAAGTATGGAAGAGCAGGTTGTATGTTTTGCAGATAAGTTTTATTCCAAGACACATCTGGACAGGGAAAAAAGTGTAGAGAAAGCGCGTGACAGCCTGCTGCGTTATGGCAAAGCCGGCGTGCAACGCTTTGATTATTGGTGTAAACTGTTTTTGTAGCAATCTAAATTTCTTTAAAAAGGGAGATTATCCGTATAAATTACGTACTTTTGCCCGTTCAAGCGTAAACTATTAGTTAATGACGCCATTGAAAGCAAATACATTCATATCATTCATACTACTATTCGTCTTACTTCTTCTTTCCGGTGAGGCTGCTTCGCAACGTCGTCGGCGCAGTGTTGTACCACCAGGAAGACAGCAAGTGGACTCTTTGCGGAGTGATTCGCTGGGGCAGGGGATTGCATCTTCTCATAGGAGAGGTATGCGCGATACCTTGCAACCCGATTCTTTGCGGATGGATACGCTGGCTGCTTCTGGCAAGAAGAAACAGCCTTTGGACGCTCCGGTGACTTATGAGGCAAACGATTCCATCGTATTTACTCAAGGCGGATATGCGCATCTCTATGGTCAGGGAAAAGTAAACTATCAGCAGATAGAATTGGCGGCGGATGTTATTACCATGAATATGGATAGTAGCACGGTTTATGCCCATGGAGTGGAGGATTCGTTGGGTGTGAAGAAGGGAACACCGGTTTTCAAGGATGGAGAAACCCCATACGAGACTAATACGATTCGCTATAACTTCAAGAGTAAGAAGGGTATTATAAGTAATGTAGTCAGCCAGCAGGGCGAAGGATATGTAACCGGAAACAATGCAAAAAAAGGCGCTAATGACGAACTGTATATGAAGAGTGGCCGATACACGACCTGCGACCACCATGAGCACCCCCACTTCTATATGCAGATGACTTACGCAAAAGTGCGCCCCAAAAAGAATGTAGTGACCGGACCTGCCTATCTGGTGGTGGAGGATGTGCCTTTGCCGCTTGCCGTGCCGTTCTTTTTCTTCCCGTTTTCGAGCAGCTATTCGTCGGGTTTCCTCATGCCTACCTATATGGATGACTCCAGCCGCGGTTTCGGTTTGACGGACGGTGGATATTACTTTGCCATCAGTGACAAGATGGATTTGAAGTTGCGTGCCGATATTTTTACGAAAGGTTCCTGGGCTTTGAATGCCGAGTCCAATTATATCAAACGGTACAAATATTCGGGCTTGTTTCAGGCAAGCTACCAGGTAACCAAAACCGGTGATAAAGGATTACCGGATTATTCTGTGGCTAAGGACTTCAAGATTGTATGGTCTCACAGACAGGATGCGAAGGCCAATCCGAATCAGACATTTTCTGCCAGCGTGAACTTTGCTACCAGTAGTTATGAGCGTACCAACATCGGCAATATGTACAATTCGAATGCCATGTCGCAGAATACAAAAACTTCAAGTATCAGTTATTCCCGTTATTTCTTCGACAGGAAACTGACGATTGCGGCAACCACCAATATCGCACAGACTATGAAGGACTCCTCGGTCAATGTCACTCTGCCCGACTTGAATATCTCCTTGTCTACGCTTTACCCTTTTAAGCGTAAGAAAGCGGCGGGTGAAGAAAAATGGTATGAGAAGATTTCCATCCGGTATACGGGGCGTTTGACCAACAGTATCCAGACCAAAGACAACCTGCTGTTTAAATCCAATCTGATAAAGGACTGGAAAAACGGTATGAAGCATGAGATACCCATCAGCGCTACTTTCACATTGTTCAAGTACTTCAATGTAACGCCTTCTGTCAACTATACCGAACGCTGGTATACGCGCAAGGTCATGAAAGACTGGGATCCCAATGCCGGAGGAAGCGGCAGGGAAGTGGCTACTGATACGATTTACGGTTTTCACCGTGTGTATGATTACAGAGCCAGCCTGGGTATCAATACGAAGATATACGGTATGTATAATCCTATATTCTTTCCTAAAAAGAAGATACAGATCCGCCATGTCATAACCCCGTCGGTGAGCATAAGTGCCGCACCTGATTTTGGTTCCTCGCGCTACGGTTATTACGACTCCTATATCAAGAATTATGCGGACGGAAGACGGGATACGGTGGTTTATTCTCCCTATGCCGGTCAGGCGTTTGATGTGCCGGGAAGAGGTAAGCAGGGAAATATAACCTTCAGTATCTCCAACAACCTGGAGATGAAGTATTACAGCAGTAAGAAGGATACGATTAAGAAAATCAGTCTGATTGACGAGTTGGGAGCTAATATTAATTACAATATGGCGGCTGCGACACGTCCTTGGGGTGACCTTGGGCTGAATTTGCGTTTGAAGTTGAGCAAGAATTACACGTTCAGTATGAGCTCTTCATTCAAGACATACGGTTATAAGTTCGATAAGAATGGAAATGTGGTAGAGAATGACCGTACGGAATGGTCCTACGGACGTTTCGGTATTTTCCAGGGATACGGTTCTTCCTTTAGCTATACGTTTAATAACGAAACATGGAAAAAGTGGAAAGAGAAGCTGAGCGGCACTAAGGATGCCGATAAGGAGAAAGATAAGGAAAATTCTTCCGAGGAAGGGGAAGATGCGGAAGCAAGTTCCGATGAGAGCGGCATTCCCAAGAAGAAAGTGGAAAAGGCAGCGGTGGATGCCGATGGTTATCAGGTGTTCAAGATGCCCTGGTCTTTGAATTTCAATTATAGTTTTAATATTTCCGAAGACCGTAGCAAGCCTATCAATCGGAAAAAAATGCGCTATCCTTACCGTTATACTCATAACTTGAGCGCTTCGGGTAATATAAAACTTTCCAATAAGTGGGCGGTGAGCTTTAACTCCGGTTACGATTTTGAAGCAAAGAAGATAGTACAGACCACCTTTAATATCACACGTGACCTGCACTGTTTCAGCATGTCGGCCAGTCTGTCTCCTTTCGGGCAGTGGAAATACTACAACTTTACCATTCGTGCCAACGCAAGCATTTTGCAAGACTTGAAATGGGAGCAGAGAAGCCAGACACAGAGTAATATTCAGTGGTACTAATTAGGGTGATGTTTCCAGCTGTTTCTGGCGGCATTATTTGATTTTAGGCACGGGATTACACGGAGTTTAATAACGTTACCTGTTTCATTCCTTCTTCCGCGAACTCCGTGTAATTCCGTGCCTGAAGAAATCGTCAAGCACATTTTTTCGTACTCCCTTTTTATCAGTGCCGCCTTACCATTTTATCTCTTCCTTTCCGTGCGCTTTCAGGTATTCATTCGTCTTGCTGAAATGTTTGTTTCCGAAGAAACCGTTGTATGCGGAAAGAGGGGAAGGGTGTGCGGATGTCAGTACCAAGTGTTTGTTGCGATCGATAAAAGCACCTTTTCGTTGTGCATAAACTCCCCATAATATAAAGACCAAATGCTCCCGTTCTTCGGCAAGAATACGGATGGCGGCATCTGTAAATGTTTCCCAGCCGCGGTTCTGATGGGAGCCGGCTTGATGGGCACGTACGGTGAGAGTGGCATTGAGCAGTAATACGCCTTGTTCCGCCCAACGGGTTAAGTTGCCGGTAGGTGGCGCATCTGTTCCGATATCCGCTTTGATTTCTTTAAAAATATTGACTAAAGAGGGCGGGAAGGGCACGCCGTCGTTGACGGAGAAACAGAGTCCGTGTGCTTGTCCGGGACCATGGTATGGGTCCTGGCCGATAATCACTACCTTTACCTTGTCAAAAGGACATAAGTTGAAAGCATTGAATATCAATTTTCCTGGTGGATATATGGCATATTTACCATATTCCTCACGCACGAAGTTCGTTAATGTGTAAAAGTAATCTTTGTCAAATTCAGGCTGCAAATGTGCTTTCCAGCTATCTTCGATCTGAACGTTCATAATAGGAAGTGTTAGTAGTTTACGACGCTAAGATACAAATATTTCACCATAGTATACAAAGAGCCCCGCAGAGTTTTTTGCTTTTTCCTTTGAAACTCTGCGGGACTTTATATTGTTTACAGGTTGTATTTAGATTAAATGTATGTTGTGTGCCTTACATTCCGAGCGCATATCTTCGGGCCAGATGCTGGCTTGTATTTCTCCGATATGGGCTTTGCGCAAATAGAACATACACAGCCGGGACTGACCGATACCGCCACCGATAGACAAGGGCAGCGCATCTCCCATCAGGCGTTTGTGGAAATAGAGTTCCAGACGTTTTTCTTCACCTTCCTGCTTGAGCTGACGCTGGAGGGCTTCTTTGTCTACGCGGATACCCATTGAGGATAATTCCACACTGCGTTGAAGCACATCGTCCCACAATAATAAGTCGCCGTTTAAGCCGGGCAGACCGTTCAAGCCGGGAGTTGTGTAGTCATCATAGTCCGGAGCGCGTCCATCGTGTTTTTTGCCGTCGCTTAGTTTGCAACCGATGCCGATGATAAATACGGCGCCGAACTTCTTGGCAATGGCATGCTCACGGCATTTCGGTTCTATATTGGGATACATCTGCCGGAGCTCTTCCGCATGGATAAAGTGTAATTTCTGTGGCAGGCAGGGCTTGATTTGCGGATACATTTCATATACCATATATTCCGTACGGACCATTGCAGCATAAATGCGGGTGACTATCTCTTTCAGAAAGTCTATGTTACGGTCTTGTTCGGTGATAACGCGCTCCCAATCCCATTGGTCTACATATAAAGAATGTAAGTTGCCCAGCTCTTCGTCCGCACGGATGGCATTCATATCGGTATAAATTCCGTATCCCGGTTCTATACCGTATTCGGCAAGTGTCAGACGCTTCCATTTGGCAAGCGAATGTACCACTTCTGCCTGCGCATCGCCTAAATCTTTGATGGGAAACGACACAGCCCGTTCCACACCGTTCAAATCGTCGTTGATACCCATGCCTTTTAATACAAAGAGAGGGGCAGTGACACGACGCAGGCGGAGTTCGGAAGAAAGATTCAACTGAAAGAATTCTTTAATCTGTTTAATGCCTAATTCCGTTTGTTTTAAGTCCAATAAAGGTTTGTATCCTTCGGGTTTTATCAGGTAACTCATAGGTTTAATTTCTGAAACTTCTATTAATTTGTTCGGCAAAGATAGAAATAATATTGATACTTGTTTCTATTTTGATTGAAAAAATAACAAAATGTATATGTATATCCGTTTAATGTTCTCAAAATAATATTGAAAGGGTAATATGCAAAACAGATATAAAAAATGTATGAAGATTAGGAATATGCAGAGATTTTTTCTACTTTTGCATTCGAATTAAGGCTCCGTAGCTTAGTGAATAGAGCGTCAGATTCCGGTTCTGAAGGTCGTGCGTTTGAATCGCACCGGGGTCACAGGAAAATCCTTGATAAACTGTTGGTTATCAAGGATTTTTTTTATTTATATATCTCTTGGGTCATCCGTCTGTTTGTCCTTATTCAGCAAGACCCATATCTGTCGTTGCCATTCATATACGGCAAATCTCTCATCATCGGAATTGTCGGTCTTGTCAATATATGTCCTTATACTTGGGGCGGAAGGGTATTTGGTTTGGATAATATCGTCTATCAGATAGCTGTACAACCCTCTGATTTTCTTGAAAAGAAAGCATTGGAACATAAGGTTGATATATTCAGGGTTGTTGCATACATACATTTTATACGTTTGATATGTATCCGACTGCATGTAATCTGAAGCCCTGCTGCTAAGATTGGACTTCTCAAGTTCTTCTTTCAGGGCTTCTTCCAGCTTTTTGTACTCGGCAGAGTCTGTTATGCTGTACCAATAATGTTCATCGGGCTTAGTGGTTAGCTTTATCCATGTGTAGGCTTCCCAGTAATCAATTGCCATTATTATGGAATCTCTGTATTCCGGGGGCATGGCAAAATAGAGAGAATCTTTTTCCCAGTCCTTGAAAAGCGTTGCGATAGAATCAATCTTCTCTTGTTTCAGTTGTTTATATATGTCCGGTAGTTTTTCATCAAGAACGGAAGTTATTTGGAAAGCACCGCTCTCTATGCTACAGTTGACCCGTGGATTGGTTATGACAGAATCATTGAATATGAAAGCTATCTGCCTGCCTGTTGCCTTTCCCGTTTCCTCAGCCCATTTCTTTCGTTTATAGTTGCTGATTTGTCCGCTGATTACATATTTTCCGAAATAATCCGTATCCAGTTTAAGGGCGATGAAATCCTTCGTCGTTACGATAGGCTCTCTGGAAATGCTGTCCGTCTGTCCGGACAAGATATGATACCAGCCATTTTCCCGAAGCTTGTTCTGGCAAATCGAAAAATACGGCAGGAAAGAAAACAATGTCAGTATTCCAAGCAGCTTTCTCCACATAACGTCTCTTTGTTTTCTAAACTTCAATTTCAAGAATTGTCCTCTCTTTACTCTTCAGATGCAAGCGCATCCCGCACAGCTTCCCAGTTATCGCAGAAAGCCTGCATGGAAGGGAATAACAGATTGGCTCCCGCATCCAGCAGCACTTGTCCGTCCAGCGGACCGGTATTGACAGCGATTGTGAATATCCCTGCCGCTGCTCCTGCCTGGACGCCGATGGGTGCATTCTCCACGACAATAGCTTCATTGGCCTTTACCCCTGCTTTTTCCAGTCCCATAAGATAAGGCTCCGGATTGGGCTTGCCATATTTCACATCAAAGGCGGTGACCATACGTTCGCGTTGGAACATGCCGGGAAAGTTATGTGCCAGTCTGTCCAGCAGGGAGTGCTGGCCGGAACCGGTTACCAATACGGGAGTCAACCCTTCCGCTTTTATTTTCTGTAACACTTCCCATGCTCCGGACATACGTTCGGGTTCGGGATGTCTGTTGAATTCTTCGCTTTTTTCGGCATAGATACTCTCTATCATCTCAGGAGTGGCATCTTTGCCGTATTGCCGTTGATATACGATGTTGATTGTTGCTGCTCCCGTACGTCCTTCGTGCATATAAGCTTCCTCGCGGCTCAGATGCAGACCGTGACGTTCCATTACCGTATGCCATGCATCGGCATGATAAGGCATGGAGTTGAACAACACGCCGTCCATGTCGAAAAGAACGGCTTTCAGCCGGATATTGTCGTATCCGTGTTCTCTTAAATAGCGGGATATTGCTTCTTTAAACACTTGATAAATTGAGAATAAAAAATTAGAAATAGGGGAATATAAAACAGAGAGTTGGGAATCAAGAAACAGCCTTTTGATGTTGCACATGGTAATTTGTGTGCAGCCATTTCTCAATTCTCAACTCTCGATTTTTAATTTATCACAGTCTTGCCTGGATGGCTTTGGATTCTTCTTCGTAACCCGGCTTGTTCAGCAGGGCGAACATATTCTTCTTGTAGGCTTCCACACCCGGTTGGTTGAACGGATTAACCCCCAGCAGGTAGCCGCTGATGCCGCATGCTTTCTCAAAGAAGTACAGCAATCCGCCGAGACTTTCCTCGTTCAGTGCAGGAATCACGATGCGCATGTTGGGTACGCCACCGTCTACGTGAGCCAGTTGTGTGCCGAGTTCAGCCATCTTGTTCACCTCGTCCACGTGCTTTCCGGCGAGGAAGTTCAGACCGTCGAGGTTGGCTTCGTCCGAAGGAACTTGCAGCGAATACTGCGTCTTTTCTACTGAAATGACAGTTTCATAAATGGTACGTTCACCTTCCTGAATCCATTGTCCCATGGAGTGCAGGTCGGTAGAGAAATCCACGGATGCAGGGAAGATACCCTTGTTCTCTTTACCTTCGGATTCACCGTAAAGTTGCTTCCACCATTCGCTTACGTAGTGCAATTTGGGGTTGAAGTTTACAAGGATTTCAATCTTCTTGCCGTTCTTGTAGAGTTCATTGCGGGTGGCTGCATAGATAGCTGCCGGGTTTTCAGCGAACGGAACATCCTTTCCGCAGGCCTTTTCCATAGCTGCCGCGCCTGCTACCAGTTTTTCGATGTCGAAGCCTGCAACGGCGATGGGCAGCAGACCTACTGGGGTGAGTACGGAGAAACGGCCGCCTACGTTATCGGGGATAATGAAAGATTTGTACCCTTCATTGTCTGCGGTAACGCGTGCTGCGCCTTTCTTGGCGTCTGTAACGGCAACGATCACCTTTTTGGCCATCTCCTTGCCGCGTTGGTCTTCGCATTGCTTTTTCAGCAGGCGGAAGGCCAAAGCCGTTTCGGTAGTGGTTCCCGATTTGGAAATATTGATGACACCGAATTTCTTGTCTTTCAGATATTCGGTAAGCTCGTACAGATAATCTTCACCGATGTTGTGTCCTGCATACAGAATAACCGGGCCGGACTTCTTGTCCTGCAACCATGCGAAACTGTTTGACAAAGCCTCGATAACGGCGCGTGCACCGAGGTAGCTTCCGCCGATTCCGGCAACAACCACTGCTTCACAATTCTCGCGCAGCACTTGCGCGGTAGCTTTCAGGTCTGCCAGGTGCTCCTTTGTAATGGAAGAAGGAAGGTGTAGCCAGCCTAAAAAGTCGTTGCCTTTACCGGTTCCGTTTTCCAATGCTTCCTGTGCAGCCTTGACTTGGGCTTCGTAGGCGAAAACATTTTCTTTGGAAATGAATCCAAGAGTCTTTTCAATGTTCAAACTAATCATAATATTATAGGTTTTAAATTCTGTATTTTGTCCTTGCTGTCCTCTTTTCCGCATTACCGGAAAGAGTCAGTCAGTAACTTGATTTCAATCATCGGTGAGATGCGCTCATATAAGATGTTGTACACAGCATCCAGTATCGGCATGTTCACGTGGTAATGCTTGTTGATTTCCTTGATGCACTTGGTTCCGTAATAACCTTCGGCTATCATTTCCATCTCTATCTGGGCACTTTTTACGGAATATCCTTTACCTATCATCGTACCGAACGTACGGTTACGGCTGAAGTTGGAGTATCCTGTCACCAACATGTCACCCAGATAAACAGAATCGCTGATGTTTCTGTTCAGCGGATGTACGGTTTGCAGGAAACGGTTCATCTCCTGTATGGCATTGGACATGAGTACCGCCTGGAAATTATCGCCGTATTTCAGTCCGCTGCAAATGCCGGCGGCAATGGCATATACGTTTTTGAGTACGGAACCGTATTCGATACCTGCCACGTCGTTGCTTACGGAAGTCTTGATGAATGAACTTGCCAGACGGCGGGAAAACTTGTCCGCCTTGTCTATATCGGGACACGCTATCGTGAGATAGGAAAGCCGCTCGAGCGCAACCTCTTCCGCATGGCAGGGACCCGCCAGTACTGCGATATTTTCGGTAGGAACACCGTATTCTTTCGTGAAGTATTCCGATACAATCATGTTGTCATCAGGTACGATGCCCTTAATGGCAGTGATGATGAACTTATCCTTGATTTTTGTCTTCAGCTTCTTCAGGTGAGCCTTCAGATAAGGAGAAGGAGTTACAAAGATAAGCGTATCCGACTCCTTGACTACATCGTTGATGTTTGAGTTGAAATTGATACGCTTGGTATCGAACTTGACGCCCGTCAGGTAGGCAGGGTTATGACCGAGACGCTTAAAATCGGCAATGCGGTCGTCGCGCCGCATATACCAATTTATAGTCTCTTCTTGTGCCAGTACCATCTTTGCAATGGCAGTGGCCCAGCTTCCTCCGCCCATAATGGCTATCTTACCGGGTAGTTTCATTTCTTAGATTTTCTCAACCCAACCTTCCACATCTTTCACGGTCGGATTTGCCAGTTCCAGTTTATATTTCTTGTTGATGCCGCAAATGTCCATGTGCAGCTTTTGCGGGTTTACATCCTTTATGTCGCTAACCAGGTTGTAGCCGGCTTTCTGGATGACTGCCACCCATTCTTCGGGGATACCCAGTTCCATGAATTTGGCAGGCGCGTCTTTCGGAGTGACCTTTTCGGGGCGCATCTGCGGGAAGAACAATACTTCCTGGATGAATGCCTGTCCGGTCATCAACATCGTCAGACGGTCGATGCCGATACCGATGCCCGATGTGGGAGGCATACCGTATTGCAGCGCTTTCAGGAAGTCCTGATCGATAAACATAGCTTCGTCGTCACCCTTTTCACTCAGTTTCAACTGCTCTTTGAAGCGTTCTTCCTGATCGATGGGGTCGTTCAGCTCACTGTATGCGTTGGCCAGCTCTTTACCGTTCACCATCAGCTCGAAGCGTTCGGTCAGTCCGGGCTTGCTGCGGTGCATCTTGGTCAGCGGGCTCATCTCTACCGGATAGTCGGTGATGAAGGTAGGCTGTATGAATGTGCCTTCACAGAATTCGCCGAAGATTTCGTCTATCAGCTTGCCTTTGCCCATAGTGTCGTCAATCTCCATTTTCAGTTCGCGGCACACCTGGCGGATTTCTTCCTCGCTCTTGCCGTTGAGGTCGTAGCCGGTCTTTTCCTTAATGGCATCCAGGATGGGCAGGCGGCGGTAAGGAGCCTTGAAGCTGATGGTCTTTCCGTCGATGGTAGTCTCTGTGCTGCCGTTTACAGCGATACAGATACGTTCGAGGAGTTTCTCGGTGAATCCCATCATCCAGTTGTAGTCCTTATACTGCACGTACAGCTCCATGCAGGTGAATTCCGGGTTATGGTTTTTGTCCATACCTTCGTTACGGAAATTCTTTCCGATTTCGTATACACCCTCAAAACCGCCTACGATAAGTCTCTTCAGGTAAAGCTCGGTGGCGATACGCAGGTAGAGGTCCATATCCAATGAGTTGTGGTGGGTGATGAAGGGGCGTGCGCTTGCACCGCCGGGGATGGATTGCAGAATCGGTGTTTCCACTTCCGTATAGCCGGCTTCGTCCAGTACGGCACGCATGGTCTTGATGATTGTGGCGCGTTTCAGGAATGTTTCCTTGACGCCGTCGTTCACGATGAGGTCCACGTAGCGTTGGCGGTAGCGCAGTTCCGGGTCGTCGAACGAGTCGTAGGCCACACCGTCTTTATATTTTACGATAGGAAGCGGTTTGATGCTTTTGGCAAGCACGGTCAGCTTCTGGGCATGGATACTGATTTCGCCCATCTGAGTGCGGAATACAAAGCCTTCGATACCGATGAAGTCGCCTAAATCGAGCAAGCGTTTGAATACGGTATTATACATTTCCTTGTCTTCGCCCGGACAGATGTCATCGCGGGTGATATATACCTGGATACGGCCTTTGGAGTCCTGTAACTCGATGAAAGAGGCTTTCCCCATGACGCGGCGGCTCATGATGCGTCCGGCTACGGATACGTGGCGCGGTTCGGCGTCGTCTTTGAATTCTTTTTTAATATCGGTAGAGAAAGCGTTGGTTACATACTCTGCTGCGGGATAGGGTTCGATACCCATCGCGCGAAGTTCATTCATGCTGTTGCGACGAATGATTTCTTGTTCACTTAGTTCTAATACGTTCATTTCGCTATAATTCACTCAATTTGGGGACAAAAATACGAAACATTTTTCAGATAGCGAACCTTTAGGGGAATTTATTCGCCGTATGCTCCGTGTGCTCTGTGGCTGGTTGTGGGATAATTGCCGGGTAAGTTCTCGGGAGAAGGAGCCTTGGGTCGGGCTTGATACGCTTTCTTCCCTGTCTCTGATACGCTTCCGATAGGAGAGAGTGCGGTTCTTCCTTAAGACGGGGCGCGATACTTGCTCACCTGACGAATTTTGAGTACCTTTGCGCCCTCGAAAAAACAGGTAAAAAGTATGGCAGGACAAAAAACACCCACAGCGTTGGGCACGGAGAATATAGGTAAATTACTGATGCAGTACGCCGTTCCGGCAATCATTGCCATGACGGCATCTTCCTTATATAATATGGTGGACAGTATCTTCATCGGTCACGGTGTGGGCACAATGGCTATTTCGGGACTGGCGTTGACTTTCCCCTTGATGAACCTTGCAGCGGCTTTCGGTTCGCTGGTAGGTGTGGGAGCGGCTACGTTGATTTCCGTCAAGCTCGGGCAGAAGGACTATGACACGGCGCAGCGGGTACTGGGCAATGTATTTGTGCTGAATATTCTGCTGGGTGTGGCTTTTACGGTGGTTGTAATGGCATTCCTCGACCCTATTCTTTACTTCTTCGGCGGCAGTGACGAGACTGTGGGGTATGCGCGCGATTATATGCAGATTATCCTTCTCGGCAATGCCGTTACGCATCTTTATCTGGGGTTGAATGCGGTGCTGCGTTCTTCGGGGCATCCGCAGAAAGCGATGTATGCCACCATTGCCACGGTGATTATCAACACGATACTCGACCCGGTGTTCATCTACGGTTTCGGCTGGGGCATTCGCGGGGCGGCCATTGCCACGATTGTGGCGCAGGTCATATCATTGATATGGCAGCTCAGGATATTCAGCAATAAAGACGAACTGCTGCATTTTCACCGCGGTATTTTCCGTTTGAAGCGTAAGATAGTCTTCGATTCACTGGCTATCGGCATGTCGCCGTTTCTGATGAATATGGCGGCATGCTTCATCGTAATCCTTATCAATCAGGGATTGAAAAAGTATGGCGGCGATTTGGCTATCGGCGCTTTCGGCATTGTCAACCGGCTGGTATTTATCATCGTAATGATTGTAATGGGACTGAACCAGGGAATGCAGCCCATTGCGGGCTATAACTTCGGAGCCGGACAGCATGCCCGTGTCATCAAGACTCTGAAACTGACGATAATCTATGCAACCTGCGTCACTACTTTCGGCTTTATTGTAGGTATGCTCTTTTCCGACTGGGTGGTGAGTATCTTTACTTCGGATGCCGAACTGATTGCCCTTTCGGCAAAGGGCCTGCGCATTGTGGTGATGTTTTTCCCCATTATAGGCTTTCAAATGGTTACCGCCAACTTCTTCCAGAGTATAGGAATGGCGAGTAAGGCAATATTTCTTTCCCTTACCCGCCAAATGATGGTGTTGCTGCCTTGCCTGATAATTCTGCCCCGTTTTTTCGGCGTGGCAGGCGTTTGGTACAGTATGCCGATTTCCGACTTGCTGGCCAGTCTGATAGCGGGCACGATGCTGGTGTGGCAGCTCCGCAAATTCAAGGCGCAGGCATAAGGCGGTATTATGTTAAAACAAAGATACTTACTACCGGTCTCTTTTCAGCTACATCCAACTTTCATCAGTTTGGTAGCGGAACCATGGGTCTGCGTCCGTGATTCAGCTTCAAGCCTGCTTTATAGGACTCCGGACCGTGCAGGTTCTTTATATCCATCTCACCGAGATTGACCAGAATGCCGCGTGCCATGAGGCCGGCATCTTCGTTTGCTTTGCGCGGAAGTGTTTCGGCTTTGTCTTTCAGGTCTGCCAGATGCACGCGGATGGCGGGCTGCATGGCTGTATCCAGAGAGAGGCATTCCAGCAGGGAATAACCGATTTTTCTATCGGCTTCTTTTGCCGGATTATTCAGGCGTTCGATGCCTTTGGCGGTTTCTCCCAGATAAGCGGCGGCATAGGCGGCTTCGCAGGCTATGTAGGGGTCGGCATCCTTGAGCAAGGCAAGCAGAGGTGCGGGACAGGTTTTCAATTCTCCTTTGGCTCCGAGTTGTGCCAAACCGACGGACGCCCAATAGCGCATTTCGGGATATTGGCTGGACAGTGCTTTCTCGAATACGGGAGCATCGCCTGCATGGGCTGTACCTGCCAGCTCTACGAGGTTGTACAGCTCGTTCAAGGGGTATTTTTCTTTGCGTACTTTATCATACAATACCACATTCTCGCGAGAGGTGGGTATGAAGAAACCCAGGTCTTTGGTGGCGCGGATATGGTTGGAAAGGGCTGTACGCATCTTTACCAGTACTTCTGCGTATTCGGGAGAGTCGGACAGGTTGTGCAGTTCACCGGGGTCTTTTTCAAGGTCGAACAGCATTTCGGCAGGATGGGCATTGAACGTCTGCGCCCAGTCGGGGTTGGTGTTGTGTCCGCCTAAAACCAGCTTGTCCCATGCTTTGTTGGACGGCATGCCCCATTGGTAGTAATTGCGCAGGGCAAACTGACGGTAGGGTATGTAGCTGCGGATGTATTTGAAACGTCCGTCGGTTGCGGCACGTACCGGCATAAAGTGGTGCAGTTGGTTGGCCGCCAGTGCGAACTGGATTTCACGCTTTTCATCGGACGCGTACTTCCCGAACAATGCCTTTCCCTGCATGTGTTTGGGCGGTTTTACACCTGCAAGACTAAGTACGGTAGGTCCCAAGTCTGTGAAGTTGACCAAAGAATAATCTTTGCCGGATGCCTTTTCTCCCGCCAGGTGTTGCCACTTGGGCGGGAAGTAGGCTATCAGGGGCACTTCCAGACCGCTTTCATACAAATAGCCTTTGCCGCGTGGAACGCAACCGCCGTGGTCGCTGAAGAAGAAGATAATCGTGTTGTCGTCCAATCCTTTTTCTTTCAGGTCTTTCAGGAAGAATCCCAGCCATGTGTCCACATCCTGCACGGCTTCCAGATGGCCGGCATAGTCGGAACGTACTTCGGGCAGGTCGGGCACGTAGGCGGGTAGGGTGAGCAGTTCCGGATAAATGCCCTCTTGGGTGTAATCTCGCCGTCCGTCGGTATGGAAGGTGCGGATACGTCCCATGTGCGAGGTCACCGTATTGTATACGGCAAAGAAAGGCTGGCCTTTACCGCGCTTCGGGCTGTTGTAAGAGGCTTCTCTCGTACATTCGTCCCAGCAGCTTTTGTTGTCCGTGGTGGAGTTGTAGTGTGTCTTGCTGTTGTTGGTGCAGTAATATCCGGCTTCACGCAGCCATTGCGGGAAGAAGATGTTTGCCGGGGTGTCGTATGGAACCGGATGGACATCCATTCCGTAGGTCGAGGAGTAGCAACCCGTAATGAGCGATGAGCGTGCGGCCGAACTTTGCGGGGCCACCGACCATGCGTTCATGAATTGTATGCCGCGGGCAGCCAGACTGTCTGCATTGGGGGTGTGCACATCCTTGTTGCCGTAGCAGCCGAATTCGTAAGCACTGGTATCTTCGAAGGTGAGCCAGAGAATATTGGGCCTTTCGTTTTTCTTGTTGTCTGCCGCATCCGCTTGGGCGGTATGCAGCCCGCAGAAAGCGGTACACATGAGTAGAGATAAGTTTTTCATGCTATATTAAATGTTAGTTTTACATGTTATATCGGTTTTTCAGTAGTGGTTGCTAAGGTAGGGCATTTGTTCTGATAAGCATGCCTGATGTGTTTAAAAAGCTGCTAATATTGTTTTGGCATGCAGGTTTTCAACAAAATTGATGAAGATTCAACAAAATTGCAGAACCGGTAAACGTATGTTGCGGTGTATTGGAGAAAATAAGGACGCTATATTACCGGAATGTCTTACTTTTGAAAAATAAATCTAATAGTGTATAATGGTATGAGAAACATCGTTTTTATAGTGATTGCGTTTGTACTTTCTTTCTCGGGACGTGTATGTGCCGGAAATCCCGTTTATTCAGACAACTCCTTGCGCAATGATGCGGAGAAACTGCTGGTGGAGTGGGTGGATGCTCTGCTGGCCTACCAATGCGAAGGGCTGCATCCGTCGCTCGACGGCGGTATTCTGTGTCCAGCCTGTGCCCGCATTCACGGACGGATAGGAGACACGGTTCTTCCTCTGATGTATCTGGCAGACAAAACCGGCAATGACAAATATCTGCTTGCTGCCAAGAAACTGATGAAATGGATGGAGAACGTGCACCGTCCGGACGGCTCCTGGATGAACGATGTACACGTATCCGATTGGAGCGGGACTACCGTATTCGCCGCTATTGCTCTGTATGAGGCAGTGCATTATCACGGGCATCTGCTGGATGACTCTACGCGTAACCATTGGAAAGAGCAGTTGTTGGAAGCCGGCGAATTCATGATGAAGAATCCGCAGATGTACAGCCGCCGTATGCAGGGGAGTATGAAGCGCCTGAACAATGTGAACTATTCCGCTTCGGTGACGTATGCCTTGCAGGCTCTCGGAGAGATGTTCGACCGCCCGGACTTCAAGGAGGAAGCCCGGATTGTTGCTTCGGACTTGAAGAAGTTCTTTACGGCGAACGATTCCTTTTTATACGGCGAAGGACCTAAAATATGGACACCTACCAAGAACGGCTGCCTCCCGGTGGACTTGGGATATAATGTAGAGGAATCCTTGCCTAATCTGGCTTATTATGCGCTTATGGTGAACGACCGGGAGTTGCTCTCCATCGTGGAACGCTCCATGAATACCCATCTGGAATTTATGTTGCCCGACGGTGCATGGGACAACAGTTGGGGCACGCGCAGTTTTAAGTGGACATATTGGGGCGGACGTACAAGCGACGGCTTTATGGGCGGTTATTATGCCATGGCTGCGCATCATCCGGAGTACCTGGAGGCTATTCGCCGCAATATACAATTACTGAAAAAATCGACGGATGACGGTTTGCTTCATGCCGGACGCGATTATCGGGCCTCTGGCATTCCGGCTTGTATTCATCATACCTTCGGACATGCCAAGGCGCTGACGGCTTTTCTTGAGCTTCCACCCGTCAAGACGCAACAATACAAGGCATTGTCGCGCGATAATGCTTATGGGGTAAAGTATTTCCGGGATATTCGTACATGGCTGGTTGCAGAAGGTCCGTGGCGTTCTACATGTACCGGTTTCGATGCGGAATATAAGGTAAAAGGAACTCATCCCATGGGAGGCGCCGTTTCTTTGTTATGGCACGAACAGGCCGGTCCGGTATTTGCCGCTACGACCAACCGGTATGCTTTGATAGAAGCACCCAATATGCAGAGCAACAGCCGGAAGTATATAATGAGCGGAACGCCGCGGGTTGAAATGGTGCAATACGGAACGATTTACAGTAATCTGGACGACTTGGATACGGATATTACGTATACTAAAGAAAAGAATATGCACCGTTTCCATGTCAATACCCATCTGGTGGATGCCGACCAGCAGACTCCGGTTCAGGGAGCGATTCCCGTAGCGTTGGATTATGTGTATTCCCAACAGGGCTTGTCGATAGAAATGGAACATTGCCCTTTGACCGCCTGCCTGGTTTTACCGGTTATCGCCGCGCCTTCGGAAGTTGTGGATATTACGCCGGAAGGCATGCGCCTTCAGAAAAAGGACGGCGTGTTGGAGGTAGTTTGCGTGAACGGCAGAATGAAGGTTGCTCCTACCGATAAAGACGGACGGATATTTAATCCTGTGCCGGGCTTTTCTTTCATTCCCTTGCAGGTTTTTCCGGATAGTCCGGATAAGAAAATTCAAGTTAAAATCATGTATAATTAATGTATTTTTTATTTTCTTTGTTCTGTGTTAATAATGTAATATGTATGAAAATATTTCGATTTTTATTAGTATTATGCGGAACATTGTTTGCCAGTATGGGGCTTGCCGGTGAAATAGACGGTATGCGTTTCATACATATCGGTTTGGAAGAAGGGTTGTCGCATAGTACCATATTCGGAATCAATCAGGATAAAGAAGGCAATCTGTGGTTTGCCACTTATGACGGATTTAATAAATATGACGGTTATAATTTTACTGTCTACCGGCATCAGTATAAGAATCCGAAGAGTATAGCCAGCGATATAACCCGTTGTGTCGTCATTGACAATGATAACCGGATATGGATAGGAACGAGAGAAGGCTTGTCGCTTTATAATCATCGCAAGAATGAATTTTCTAATTTCTTTTATAAGAAAAAGGGACAAAATGTAACAGTCAGGAATATTGTGCCTATGCAGAAGGACTGGCTTATGCTTGGGACAACCGAAGGTATTTTACTTTTTGACGTGAAAGGAGAACGTTTCCTGAATGATACGTTGTCGGCTACTTTACATTCGTTGAAACCGTTAACGCTGCTCAGGCAAGATGATGATATTTTTATTGGCACTAAAGGGAAGGTATATATGTATTCATTGCAAAACGGAGCATTGGAAACATTACTTGACCTGCATGACAAGGTGCAGATAAACAGTATCTTGTGCCAGACTCCCAATCGGATATGGGTAGCGACTGAAGGCAACGGGCTGTATCTGTATGATGTAAAGAACAAAAAGCTGGATAACTATCGTTATGAGAATAAGCTTTCCTGTTTGAACTCCAATTATGTGCGTTCGTTGGCATTGGATCAGGAGAACCGTTTGTGGGTAGGGACTTACAGCGGGCTGAATATATATCAGGAAGGGAAAGAACGCTTTATATCGGTTGAGAGTTCGATGGCTCAGGCAGGGACGTTGTCGCAGAACTCGGTGCGTTGCATCTTCAGAGACTCGCAGGGCGGAATGTGGCTGGGTACATACTGGGGAGGATTGAATTACTATCATCCTTTGTGCAACCGTTTCCAGCAGATTAAACATATTCCTTTCTCCAATTCGCTCAGTGATAATGTTGTCAGTTGCATTGTAGAGGATAAAAAGAACAATTTATGGATCGGAACAAGTGACGGTGGTCTGAACTTCTATGATAATACGGCGAAAACTTATAAGAATTATTTGTTTAATCCGGATATATCGGAAGGTGTTCCTTTTAAAGACGTTAAAACGGTATATGTAGATGAAGCATCGGATAAGATATATGTAGGCGCCCACGCTGGCGGTATGATGGTGTTGCATCGTAAAACCGGAAGAAAGGAGTTTTATAATCAGCAAAACGGGGGCTTGCCGAGCAATCATATTTATTCTATTATATCCGATGGGAAAGACGGTCTTTGGATAGCTTCTCTGGACTATTTGTTTCATTTTGATATTGCCGGAAAACGCTTTACCGTTATAAATGAAGATGTGGAAGGGCATCCGATTCAAAAAAAGAACCGTTTGCTATTTAGGGATTCCCGTAAGCGCATCTGGATAGGTGGGGAGAAGGGACTTTCCGTTTATAATCAGGTGGGGATGGCTTTGCAGGCCAATACGGATTTTCGTATAACTCCGGTATTGCAACAGTCTTTTGTGAATTGTATCTACGAGTCTTTATCCGGTTCTATATGGGTAGGTACCCGTGACGGGCTTTTTGCCTTGAAGGAAGCGGATAAGGAGTTGCAGCAATATACAACGGACGACGGTTTGCCAAGCAATGTTATCTATGGAATACTGGAAGACAGTTACGGGCGCTTGTGGGTCAGTACCAATCAGGGACTGAGTTGTTTTGACCCGGAGAACCGTAAAATGCGCAATTTTACAATAGTGGACGGGCTGCAGAGCAATCAGTTTAATGCCGGTTCTTATTGCCGCATCGGCAATGGCAATATGTTGTTCGGCGGCATTAACGGCATCACCATGTTCCGTCCCGAAACCCTGATAGACAACCCTTATACTCCGAAACCGGTAATCAATAAGCTTTTTGTTTTTAACAAGGAGGTGCTTCCGAATGATGAAACCGGAATACTGAAAGAGAATATAGAGAGTGTTAACCACATAACCCTGAAATCTTCCCAAAACTCGTTTTCCCTTTCCTTTGTCGTTTCCAACTACATAGCCGGCAAGCACAATACGTTTGCCTATAAGTTGAAGGGATATCATGATGAATGGTATAAACAGGGAGACATAAGTCCGGTGTCGTACTCCAACTTGCCGGCAGGAGATTATACCTTCCTTTTAAAGGCAGCCAATAATGACGGAAAGTGGAGCGGGGAGGTAGAGGCTCTTCACATCCGTGTCCTTCCGGTCTGGTATCGCACGTGGTGGGCCTTTTTGATTTTTGCGTTGTTTTTTATTTTGTTGGTTTTTGCTGTGTTCCGTTTCTTCTGGTTGCGTAAGAGTATGCAGACAGAAATCCGTATGGAGCGGCTTGACAGGGAAAAAAAGGAAGAAATCAGCCAGATGAAAATCCGTTTTTATGTGAATATCTCACATGAGTTACGTACTCCGTTGACTTTGATTATTTCTCCTTTGCAAGAGTTGCTCAGTAGTGTCACCGGGCATTGGGAGCGCGAAAAGCTGTTGTATATCCAGCGGAATGCAAGAAGACTGTTGCATTTGGTCAATCAACTGATGGACTACCGGCGTGCCGAATTGGGTATTTTTGAGTTGAGGCCGAGTTATGCCAATGCATATAAAAGGGTATTGAACAGCTTTTTAAATTACGAGAGTCTGGCAAAGAAAAAGGACATAGACTATAATTTCTATTCGGAATTGCAGGATGAGGATGTGTTGTTTGACGGTACTTATTTGGATTTGATTATCAACAATCTATTATCCAATGCTTTTAAGTATACGGAAGAAGGGGAGAGGATTTATGTAAAACTCTACAGAGAAGATAAAAATGTTGTTTTGCAGGTAGCAGATACGGGAGTGGGCATACCAAAGGATAAGCAGAGGAAGATTTTCGAACGTTTTTATCAGGTAGAGAACGTACACGAAGGAAGCGGCATCGGATTATCGCTGGTTCAGCGTCTGGTTGAATTGCATCACGGGCAGATAACGTTGGTGAGCGAGGTTGGAAAAGGCTCTACGTTTTCCATTTATATTCCTCAGGACAAGTCGGTGTATACTGCGGAGGAACTTGCGGAGAGCAAGGGAGAGATGGAGGAACAGCGTGTCTATTCGACAAATGCGCATGAGGTTTATACCGATGATGTAGAAACGGAAGTGGCAGAAGCCGGTGAAAAAGAGGCGGGAAGCAGGCATGGAACAATTCTTATAGTGGAAGACAATGAGGAGCTGCGGCGGTATTTGTTCAACGGTCTGTCCGCTCAGTTTAATCTGATAGAGGCGGAGAACGGGCAAAAGGCGTTGGAGGTGCTTAAAGAAAATGACGTAGACCTGATTCTTTCGGATGTTATGATGCCGGTTATGGATGGAGTCAAACTTTGTAAATCGGTGAAACAGAATTTGAGAACCTGTCATATACCGGTGTATCTGTTGTCTGCCAAGGTCGATATAAAGTATCAGTTGCAGGGGTTGCAGGTAGGTGCGGACGATTACATACCCAAACCGTTCTCGATGGATGTATTGATAGCAAAGATTTTGAATATGCTGCGTACCCGCTATCGTATTTTTGAGCATTATTCCAATGCGGCAGAGATAGAACCGGAGAAGATAGCAAACAATGCCATGGATGAGGAACTGTTGAGGAAAGCGATTGCTGTCGTGGAGAAAAACATGAGCAATGTGGAGTTCTCAACGGAGCAGTTTGCCAGCGAGATGAATATGAGCCGTTCCAATCTCCATTTGAAGTTGAAGGCTATAACAGGAAAATCGGCCATTGATTTTATTCATAAAATACGTTTTAACCGTGCTTGTCAGTTATTGAAGGAAGGTAAGTATACGGTTTCCGAAATCAGTTTTATGGTGGGATATAATACTCCTTCTTATTTCTCCGCCCGTTTCAAGAAGTATATCGGTTGTCTTCCTACGGAGTATGGAAAACAGTGATGTATGTATCATTTATGGAATATTATTATGAAGATGTATTTTTTTTCTCCCTTTCTTCTGATACTTGTTCATTCATTGCTGGTATCATGCAGCCGTACGGGCACACCCGGCTTTACGATAGCGAGGGAAGACAGTTTGCGGTATGAAGGCAAGACAGTTGAACTGTTCAGAATGACTAACAGGAATGGAATGACGGTTAAGGTTACCAATTATGGGGCTTCTTTAACATTTGTTTCCGCTCCTGATAAAGAGGGCGTTTTTGCTCCGGTAGTTTTAGGACTTGACAGCTTGCGATATTATCTGGGCAGACAACCCAAGCTTGGTGCTACGGTAGGGCGTTATGCAAATAGAATAAGGAATGCGGAACTTGTTTTGAATGACCGGGTCTATTATCTGGATAAAAACAATAAAGGGCATTCCATTCATGGTGGCGTCAAGGGATTTCATACCCGGGTTTTTAATACGGATACGTCCTATGTGGTGAAGGATACGGCAGTGATTCGCTTTAGTTATCTGAGCCCTGATGCGGAAGGGGGATTTCCGGGAAATCTGAATATATCGTTGGCTTATAAATTGACGCATAACAATGAAGTGATTCTGGATTACAGGGCATCGACCGACAAGCCGACTGTGGTTAATCTGACAAATCACAGTTATTTCAATTTAACGGGGTGTAAGGAGTCTGTACTGAACCATTATTGTATGATTGACGGGGATTCGATTACACCGGTTGATGCCGCAGGTATTCCTACCGGAGAACTTATGGCGGTGGCGGGTACGGAATACGACTTCAGAACCTTGCAGCCGCTTGGCGGGCGCATTGGAGAACTTAAAAAAGGATATGATACCAATTATAAACTCAATAAGCAGCCGGGAACTTTGGCGCTTGCAGCTAAAATTGTAGAGCCGGAATCCGGTCGGGTACTGAAGGCGTATACCACCGAACCGGGTATACAGTTCTATACTCCGGCAGCTAATCTGGACTATCTGAAAGGGCATGGCAAGCAGTCATATGGGCGGTATTACGGATTTTGTCTCGAAATGCAACATTTTCCGGATTCGCCTCATAATCCGCATTTTCCGACTACCGTGTTGCTGCCGGGAGAGACTTACCGGCAAACCACGGTCTACAGATTTGAAACATTATCCGAAACAGAATAAATTATTTAATTAAAACATTGGTTATGAAAACGAAAAGCTGGAAAAAGTACATGTGTTTAATGGGTATTTCACTTATGATGATGCCGGCTGTCTGCGCAATGCAAACGGCTGAAGGCGGAAATGGGGACAATCCCGTTAAAAAAACGCGTAGCACTACTTTTATTAGTGGAGAAAAGGCGTGGGAACCCGCAGGAGAAGGCGTGACCCGGCAGATTATGGGGTATGACGGACAGGTAATGCTGGTAAAAGTGAAATTTGAAAAAGGAGCGATAGGTACTCCTCATACTCACTACCATACCCAAACCACTTATGTGGCAAGTGGAAAGTTTGAGTTTACGGTGGGGAATGAGAAGAAAACGGTAAAGGCAGGTGACGGTATTTACATCGAACCTGATATTTTACACGGATGTGTCTGTCTGGAACCGGGGGTACTTATAGACTGCTTTGCTCCAATGAGAAGTGATTTCTTGAAATGAGTTTTGTATTGATGGGTATTTGATTTTATTAACAGATTTACAAATCTCTATCCCAAAAGGATAACCCCCTTTGTACATAGCTGTAGGGCTATATATTGTACAAAATTACTCTGTATTATACAAAATTGATATTTGGAAAGTGTAAAAGTGTAACGAATGAAAACAATACTTTTACACTTTTTTTAGCATTTGCAGTAAGTTTGCCCTCGAAAAATTATTTCTAAAGTAGAACCTTAGATTTATTTATTATGTACAAATTAAAAGAACTGTTTTTAATGTTTATCCTCGCCTTTGTGAGCATATCCGCATATGCGCAAAGTCTGACCGTTACCGGTAAGGTCATTGATAGTGAGGGTTATGAAGTAATCGGTGGTAGTGTTACCATTAAAGGCGCCGCCGGCGTTGGAACCGTTACGGATGTAAACGGTAACTACTCCTTAAAAGTAAATGACGCATCCAAAGATGTACTCGTCTTTTCGTACGTGGGTATGACTTCCCAAGAAGTAAAGGTCAATGGTAAGAATGTAATCAATGTAACGTTGAAGGCTGATGCCGTGTTACTGGATGAAGTAGTAGCAATCGGTTATGCCACGGTTAAGCGTAAGGACTTGACTGGGTCTGTGGCATCGGTGAACAGTAAGGAACTTTCCAAAGTGCCGACAAGTGATATTACCCAGGCATTGGCAGGACGTATGGCCGGTGTACAGGTAATGCAGAGTGAAGGTGCGCCGGGAGCTTCTATTTCGATTCGTGTCCGTGGAGGTATTTCTATTACACAGAGCAATGAGCCTCTTTATATTATCGATGGTTTTCCCAGCGAAGATGGTATGTCTACGCTCGACCCTGCTGAAATTGAGACTATCGATATTTTGAAGGATGCGTCTGCTACGGCTATTTATGGAGCTCGTGGTGCTAACGGCGTTGTAGTTATTACTACAAAAAGTGGTGGTAAAGAAAGCAAGGCTACGGTAACTTTTGACAGCTATGTCGGTTTCAAAAAAATAGCCAAGAAATTGGATGTTCTTTCTACGGCAGAGTTTGCAATGTTGGATTATGAACGCCGTGTGTACGATGCTACTACTCAAGAAGATTGGGATAAGGATATTACGGCTTTTGAAACATTGTACGGAAAATATAGTGATATCGGAACTAACTATTCCAATCGTAAAGGGATAGATTGGCAGGATGAAACGTTGGGGCGTACTGCGTTGACTCAAAACTACCGTGTAGGAGTTTCCGGTGGAACAGATAAGCTGAATTACAACTTGGCATATTCTTACTATGATGAAGAGGGTGCTATGGTGTATAGCGGTAATAAAAAACATAACATATCATTCAATATGAATCATAAATTGAATGACCGTTTAAGTGTTAATGCCCGTGTCAGCTATGATCAAATGAAAGTTTATGGTATGGGTACTTCTGAAGGTGGTGACCGTTTTAACAAGATGCAGCATATTTTGCAGTATCGTCCTATGATAGGAATTGGAGGTACAGATGATTTGCTGTTAGGAGATGAAGACCCGATTTTTGTGGACGATACCGGTAATGTAATGCAGAATCCTCTGCTTTCTGCTGCTGAAGAAACCAATGATCGTGAGTATCGTACTTTTCAAGCCAATGGTGGCTTTACTTTAAAGCTTTTTAAAGGATTTTCGTTCCGCAATACAACAGGTATGCGCTACCAGACACGTCGTAATGATATTTTTTACGGTGATAAGTCTATAACGGCAAAGCGTTCCAGTATTAATGGAAGCATTCAAAATCTGGAGAACAGCAGTTTCCAAACATCAAATGTCTTGAATTATACTTGGTCGGGTAAAGGACACGATGTAACAGCCATGGTTGGTCAGGAATACGTAAACCGTTGGAGTCGTAATTTCAAAGCGGCAGCCGCCAATTTCCCGAACGATGATATTGGTTTAGGCGACCTTTCACTGGGATTGCCGACAGCTGTTTCATCTGCTGAAAATTATGATGACAAGCTCCTTTCTTTCTTTACACGTGTTAACTATGGCTTTAAGGATAAATATTTGTTTACCGCTTCTTTCCGTGCAGACGGTTCTTCTAAATTTGGTAAGAATAATAAGTGGGGATATTTCCCGGCTTTTTCTGCAGCCTGGCGTTTGGGAGAAGAAGAATTTATTAAGAATTTGAATGTTTTTTCGGATTTGAAAGTTCGTTTAGGTTATGGTATGGCTGGTAATAATCGTATAGACAGTTATCTGAGTCTGGCAGTATTGAATTCCGTCACTTATCCTAATGGTGATTCTACTCAATCAGGCTATGTACCCAAGCAGATTCCTAATCCGGACCTTAAATGGGAAGCTAACAAGACATTCAATTTCGGTCTTGATTTTGGTTTCTTCAATCAGCGTTTGACTATTTCTCCCGAATTTTATATCAATCGCAGCAGTAATCTGTTGCTGAGTGCAAAATTGCCAACATCGGCAGGTTATGACAGTATGGTCATCAATGCCGGTGAAACAGAAAATAAAGGTATTGATTTGACTATCAACTCAACTAATATTATGACCAAGAACTTTACTTGGAATACTTCTGTAACCTTATCGCACAATAAAAATTCTGTAAAACAGTTGACGGGAGAAGAAGTGCAACTTTGGGAAGCTAATTTCGGATATAGCCAAAACACACATATTATCGGTATAAACCAACCGTTGGGGCAGATGTACGGTTATATTACAGAAGGCTTGTATCAGGTGTCTGATTTTGATTATGATGCAACCACCCAAACTTATACATTGAAAGATGGCATTCCTTATGCAGGCGATAAAGCCAATGTGAAACCCGGTATGTGGAAATTTAAGAATGTAGACGGTAGCGAAGACAATAAAATAACAGAGGAAGACAAGACTGTTATTGGTAATGCGTATCCTAAATTTTATGGCGGTATCAATAATACATTCACTTATAAAGACTTTGATTTGAGCATTTTCTTGACTTACAGCTTTGGCAATGATGTACTTAATGCAACTAAGTTGACTAACACAAAGACAGCTTTGCAGAATAAGAACGTTTTGGCTGCGGCCGATTCTCATAATCGCTGGGTTTTAGTGAATAAGTCAGGTGAATTAATTACCGACCCTCAGGAAATGGCTGAGATTAATAGAGGTAAGACCGTTGCCGCTATCTATGATAATGAAGTTGGTGATACTTATATTCATTCTTGGGCGGTAGAAGACGGTTCCTTCCTGAAACTTAGTAATATCACTTTAGGATATACTTTCCCGAAGAAAATAATCGAAAAGATAGGTATCAGTAAGTTACGTCTTTATGCAACAGGTTCTAATTTATTAACTTGGACTAAATATTCAGGTTTCGATCCGGAAGTATCCACAATGGGTAACGGTTTGACACCGGGCGTTGACTTCGGTGCTTATCCTAAAAGCCGTTCATTTGTTTTCGGTATTAATTTAGCTTTCTAATGAACCTCAAAAAGAAAATACAATGAAAAAATATAAAACAATTGCGCTTGGCGCACTGATTGCAACTGGATTTGCCTCTTGTGAACTGACAGAAAAACCAACTTCTTATTATGAGAAGGATACCTATTTTCAAACAGCCGACCAGGCAAAGATGTCAGTCGTGGGGATTTATGACTGTTTGGCTACAAACAACCATTACGGACAGTTTGAAATGGCTATGCCGGCGTCGGATGACACTTATTATATACAAGGTACTGGTACAGACAATACACGGCGTGATATAGCACATTATATGGTGAAACCGACGAATACTTGGATTGCTGATTTATGGAAGTACAAATATATGGGAATAGACCGGGCTAATTTTGCTATTGAAGGCATTGAAAATATGGCTGGGTATGAAGAAGATACTTCTTTGAAAGAGCTGGTGGCCCAGGCTAAATTTTTACGTGCATTTTTGGCTTTCGATTTAGTGAAATATTGGGGAGATGTTCCATTTAAGACCGACTACACCGCTGGATATGAAAGTGCCTTTAATGGTCGTATAAGCCGTGAGGAGATATATGATTATATTATTGAAGATTTGGACTTTGCGAAAGAAAATCTTCAGAAAGGGAGTGCTTCGCTTTCACCGGAGATACCTTCGCAGGGAGCTGCTCATGCAATGCTGATGCGTGTTTACTTGCAACGGGCAGGTTATAGTTTGCAGCAAGACGGTAGTTTGAACCGACCGGCCGACGACAAGAGAAAGGCCTATTTTGATGCTGTAATTGCCGAATGGACTGCTTTCCAGAATAAAGGTTATCATAACTTTCACCCGGGCGGTTATTTGAAGTTGTTCCAGGGTTATTCCGGAGGAGTTTTGAATTCGATGGAAAATCTGTGGGAGATAGCTTTTAATCCGACAGGAAGTGGTTATAAGGATAATTCCGGTACTTGGGCTACGTATAATGGTCCTGCGGTAGAAGCGCCGGGCAAGGGTGCTCCTGCTGAATCAATGGGGCGTGCCAACGCGTTCTTCCGTGTGTTACCTGTCTGGAAAGATTTCTTTGAGGCAAATGATGAGCGTAGAGATGTAATGGTATGTACTTACCAATATAAATGGGATGCCGATAAGAAAGCACATAAGTTGGTTGAAAATAAGAAACTGACGGATTGGTATCCGGGCAAATGGCGTAGGGAGTGGATGCCGAAAGGCTTTGTAGATCCTAATAATACAGGGGTAAATTATTGTCCGTTGCGTTATGCTGATGTGGTATTGATGGCAGCCGAGGCTTATAATGAGATTGGCAATACTCCGGAAGCCTGGAGGTTATTGAATGAAGTAAGACATCGTGCCGGAGCTACTGAAACCAATTCATTGCAGGCATACAAGACTGCACAGCCTAATCTCTATGAACTTCCCTATTTTAACAGCGGTGATGAGGCAGACAATTTCCGTACTGCTCTTTATTGGGAACGCGGTTTTGAACTGGCTTTTGAAGGTCAGCGTAAATATGACTTATTACGTTGGGGTATTTTGGGTGATGCTTTAAAATTATTCCAAAGCAAAATGGATAAATCGCTAAAAGGCAAATATGTTGCAGGCGACAAATTTATAAAAGGCAAACATGAACTGTTTCCTATACCTTTGGGCGAGTTGCAGGCCAATCCCGCTTTAAAAAATCAGAATAATCCGGGTTATGAATAAATAGGTATTATTGCCATAAATGGCAGGATGCAATGTCCTGTTTGAAATGTTGAAAGATGTTTCGGAGCTGGTTGAAAATAGTAAGCCTGTTTTTTATCAGCTCTGTTAAACATCTTTTCTATTTCAAAGCTATATGATGTTGTATTGCCGGTTGCCATGTGGTGAAATTTTATGAGATGATTGTGGTAAATAGAAACCTTTATAAAAGATGAAGAAAATATCATTATCTTGTTTTATTGCTGTTGTCGCATTATGCGTATTTTCTGGCTGCTCTCCCAAACAACCGGAAAAAGATTATACCTGGCTGAAACAGGGAATAGAAACGGCTGCGTTACAATTGAAATTTACCGTGGCTGAAATCGGAGATTCAATCCGGTTGCCCCGTTCCATCTGGACGGGCTATGACACGGACTTTTTATGTCGTCAGCTGGATAAGAAACAGTTGACAGGCAAAGACTCTGCCCGGCTGAAACCCATACATGATAATTTGGGCTCCCGCCGTTATTGCTTTTCCATTTACGATTGGACAAGCGGTTTTTTCCCCGGCAATCTTTGGCTCGCTTATCAACTTACCGGCGATGAAAGCTTGAGGGAAAGCGCTGTGAAGTTCACTAATTATCTTTATCCGCTGCGTGAGTACAAAGGTACGCATGATATAGGTTTTATGATGAATTGCAGCTACGGTAACGCCAATCGTTTATCTCCTGCCGACAGCGTCCGCAGTGCATTGATACAAACAGCGGATAACCTGTGCGGCCGTTTCAATCCGGAGATAGGCTGTATCCGTTCCTGGAACTTCGGGAAGTGGAATTTCCCCGTTATCATAGACAATATGATGAACCTGGACCTGCTGTTTTATGCCACTCGCCTGACCGGTGATGATAAATATAAGGAGCTTGCCTTGACACACGCACGGACTACGATGAAAAATCATTTTAGAGATGATTATTCATCCTACCATGTAGTCAGTTACAATAACGATGGAACGGTGGAAAAAAAGTGCACGCATCAGGGAAAGAGTGACGCATCGTCATGGGCGCGCGGACAAGCATGGGGATTATATGGCTACACATCCTGTTATCGCGAGTCTAAGGATGTGCAATTTTTGCGGCAGGCCGAAAATATAGCCTCGTTAATCATGCGGCGCGTAAAGACGGAAGATGCAGTTCCCTTGTGGGATTATGATGCGCCCGACACGCCTCAGACGCCTCGTGACGCATCTGCTGCCGCTATTACCGCTTCCGCCCTGATAGAACTGAGCACGCTTGTTGAAGACGGACAAGCCTATATGGAGTATGCCGGGAAGTTGCTCAAAAGCCTTTCGTCCGACGGGTATTTGGCAAAACCGGGAACCAACCGGGGCTTTATACTGATGCATTCAACGGGCTCATTGCCGAACGGCTCCGAAATAGATACGCCGCTCAACTATGCCGATTATTATTATCTGGAGGCATTGCTCCGTTATATGCAGGTAAAAGAGATTGATTATAAGCATATTTAAATTCATTATTACCATATCATGAAGACAATAAGATACATTTTTAGCATTTTCTTGCTTATGCTTGCTGTTGTTGCAGACGCACAGCAACTAAGACAGGAGGCTTTTGAACTGATAAATTTGGATTATCCGGGTTTGGAGAAAGTAAAAGCGGCATGCTCCCGGCAGAAGTGGGAGGTGGCGGCACAGGAACTGTTGAATTATTACCGTAGCCGTACCGGTATTACACATCCGGATATAGACTTGAAAAAACTCACTATATCCAGGGAAGAACAGAAATGGGCGGATGATGCTTTGGAGCATACCTTCTTTGTACATAAAGGCTATCAGCCTTCCTACAACTACGGCAAAGATATTAACTGGGAGTACTGGCCGGTAAAAGACAATGAGTTGCGTTGGCAGCTTCATCGTCATAAGTGGTTTACGCCTATGGGCAAGGCATACCGTATCTCCGGAGATGAGAAATATGCAAAGGAGTGGGTACATCAATATATAGATTGGGTTCAGAAAAACCCGCTGGTGAACATGAAGCAGGATGAGTTCGAACTTGTCAGTGCCGGTGAGGTAAAGGAAGATGCCGACAATGTATATTTTGCATGGCGGCAACTGGAAGTCAGCAACCGTTTGCAGGACCAGACCTGCCAGTTCCTTTTGTTTTGTTCCGCATCGGCGTTTACTCCGGAGTTCCTGACCGAGTTTATCGTCAATTATCACCGCCATGGCGTACATCTCCTGAAAAATTATTCTGCAGAAGGTAACCACCTGCTGTTTGAAGCCCAACGTATGGTTTATGCCGGTGTTTTCTTTCCGGAACTGAAAGATGCCGCCATTTGGAGAGAAAGCGGAATCAATATCCTGAATCGTGAAATCAAGAAGCAAGTATACAATGACGGCGGACAGTACGAGCTGGATCCCCATTATCACCTTGCGGCAATCAACATATTCTGCAAGGCCTTGCGCATGGCAGATTGTAACGGTTTCCGCAATGAGTTTCCGTCGGAATATCTGGATACGGTCAAGAATATGATCGCTTTCTATGCCAACATTTGTTTCCCCGACTATACCAATCCTTGTTTCAGTGATGCCAAGTTGGGCGATTATCAGGCAGAACTTGCCAACTACCGCGATTGGCTTGCATTGTTCCCCGACTGCGATTGGATACGTTATTATGCGACAGAAGGGCGTGAAGGCGCTCCTTTCCCTTATCTTTCCCACGGGGCATTGACATCCGGTTTCTTTACTTTCAGAAACGGTTGGAAGCAAGATGCAACGGTCATGGTAGTTAAAGCCGGACCTAAAGGAGAGTGGCATTGCCAGCCGGATAACGGTACTTTCGAACTCTGGTTCAACGGCAGGAATCTGTTTCCCGATACCGGTGCATACGTCTATGCCGGAAGTGCCGAAGTGATGAAACTGCGCAACTGGTTCCGCCAGACACGTGTACATAACACCCTGACCTTGGACGGATGCAACCTTGAAACCACGCAGTCCGTAACCGGATTGTGGCAGCCGGAAGGTAAGGAGCAGATACTGGTAACGGAAAATCCCGGTTATAAGGGGTTGAAACATCGTCGTACCGTTTTTTTTGTGGACCAGGCCTATTTTGTAATAGTGGACGAAGCCACAGGTAATGCCAGAGGAACCGTGAATTTGAATTATCATTTCCGTGAAGGTGCGGTAAACGTTGATGCGGAGAAGAATATGGTGACTACGGCTTATGAGGGTCCGAGTAATGTGAAGTTGCAATGTTTTCCGGAAAAAAGCGCGTCTTTAAGAGCGGAAGAGGGCTGGCGTTCCACTGCCTACCGTCAGCGCGTAGCCCGTACTTCGGTAGCTTTCGATACCAATAAGGATGATGCGGAGGCCGTGCGCTACATAACGGTTATCTATCCGGTGAAGGATGTTGCCGCTTACCCGGCACTTGAAGCAAAATTCCTGAACAAAGGTTATGATGAGAAAGGGGTTGAGGTCGAAGTTTCCGTCAACGGTACGGTACGTCGGTTGGCATCGCGGCTGAACTGAATCATGAATGCGGCAGAATGTTTTAAGGCAGACAGTTGCTTTGTGAACAGTAACCGTCCTGATATACAGGAAATGGATTTATTTTCATTATTTTGATATTTAATGGAAGAATACCTATATTTGCTATCTGCAAAACAGATAGATTAAATAAAGTATGGACAATAAATTTATAGTAAATATAGGTCGCCAGTTAGGCAGTGGCGGACGGGAAATCGGAGAGAAGCTGTCTGCCCGGCTGGGTATTGACTTCTACGACAAGGAATTGATTAACCTTGCTTCCGAAGAAAGCGGATTATGCCGTGAATTCTTTGAAAAAGCCGATGAAAAGGCTTCGCAGGGAATTATAGGCGGTCTGTTCGGGATGCGTTTCCCGTTTATCAGTGACGGGGCTATGCCGGCTGCCAACTGTTTGAGCAACGATGCGTTGTTTAAGGTGCAAAGCGATGTGATACGGAAACTGGCTTCCGAGAAATCCTGTTTGTTCGTAGGGCGTTGCGCCGACTACATTTTGCGGGATAATCCGCGTTGCGTCAACATCTTCATCTCTGCTTCGCGCGAGGATCGTATAGCCCGTTTATGCCGTCTGCACTCTATTTCGGAAAGTGCGGCGGAAGAGAAGATGAACAAAGCGGACAAGCGGCGTGCCGAATATTACAACTATTACAGCTATAAGACATGGGGAGCGGCTGCTACCTATCATCTTTGCGTCGATTCGTCCGTATTGGGCATTGACGAAACGGTCGGCTATATAGAAGAGTTCGTAAGGAAGAAACTGAAACTGTACGAATAAACGCTATGACCATTGCAAATGAAATCGGGAAGAATTTTACTGCCATCCTAACGGAGATTATAGTAAAATTCTTCCCGATTTTATTGATAAGAGCCTGAAAGTTCCTTGAACTGATTTTACATCATTGCCAGCAATATCATCTGTCCGGCGAGGATGCGCAGGAACATCGTCAGCGGATAAACCGTAGAGTAACCTACCGACGGAGCGTCATTGCCCGATGCCTGGTTGGAATATGCCAATGCGGGTGGGTCGGTGTTACTGCCGGCAATCAGTCCCATCAGCGTGAAATAATTGACCTTGCAATAGAACCGGGCAATCATACCGATTATCAGCAACGGGATGGTGGTAATCAGGAAACCGTAGCCTACATACGCCAGACCGCTTCCTTCCACGACCGTCTGTACAAAATGCTCACCTGCCTCTATGCCTACGCTGGCAAGGAAAAGTACGATACCTATTTCGCGCAGCATCAGGTTGGCACTCATGGTGGTATACGTTACAAGATGCATCTTATGTCCGAAACGTCCGATAAGGATAGCTACCACCAGCGGACCGCCCGCCAGACCTAATTTCACCGGTGTCGGCATGCCCGGAAATGCGATGGGAAGGCTGCCTAACAGGATACCGAGGAAGATACCGACGAAGATGGTAACGATGTTCGGCGTATCCAGACGTTTCAATTGGTTGCCCAGTACACCGGCCACACGTTCCACCGCATCCTGCTGGCCTACAACCATTACACGGTCACCCACCTGGAGCACCAGGTTGGGATCGGCAAACAGGTCCATACCCGAACGGTTGATACGTGTCACGTTAACTCCGTACATACTGCGGAAGTGCATGCTTCCAAGTTTCTTTCCGTTGATTTCCGATTTGGTCACCAGAATACGGCGTGAGACCATCGGAGTGTCCTGCTTCTCCCAGTCCACTTGAATCTCCCTTCCGATAAAGGCGGTAACCGCTTCGGCGTCTTCCTCGGAACATACGATGAACAACTGGTCGCCGATGTGGAATTCCGTATCCTGGTTCGGAATGCTGACGTGACCTTCGTGACGGATGCGCGAGCATACGAAAGAACGTCCCAGAAAATCTTTCACCTGAATCAGCTTTTTGCCGTCGATAGCCTCATTGCGCACTTCCAGATGCAGCATATGCGGCATGTGCTTCATGTCCGTTTCTTGCGTATTAAGTTCCTCCTCTTCTTTTTTCAGGTTGATGCGGCAGATATAACGCACGGCGATAATAGAGCCGATGATGCCGACCACACCGAGCGGATAGGCGCAGGCATATCCCAATGCGATGGGGTCTCCCGTATAATTCAGCTGGTTCAACGCTTCCTGAGCCGCACCCAGACCGGGAGTGTTGGTTACGGCACCGTACAGGATACCTACTATCATCGGCAGGTCTATATTTCCATCGATGAAATAAATGCCCAGTGCGACCACTATGTTCAGTGCCACAATGCCCACGGCAAGCATGTTCAGCGTCATACCCCCTTTCTTGAAAGAGGAGAAGAACGACGGCCCTACCTGCAGACCGATGCAGAATACAAATAAAATCAAACCAAATTCGCGGATGAAATGTAAGATGTGTATTTCACCTGTAAATCCGAAATGTCCCATCAGAATACCGGTAAAGAGGACAAACGTCACTCCCAGCGATACTCCGAAAACTTTAATCTTGCCCAGCAGCACCCCCACGGATATAACGAATGCGTACAGGCAAACGATATGTGCGACGGATGTCGGGTCCCAAAGAAGACTTTCTAACCAATTCATAGTACCTTATTTATTGCTTTTTAAAATTTTGCGCAAAATTACTTAATAAAGGGGAGCTGGCAAAGGGTTTTCTTTTCTTTTTGTAATACCAGCTTTGCAAAAGCAAGGTATCTATGGAGGGATGCCGGGAATAAGGATGGACATAGTGTTATCCGTAAGTGCAATTTTCCCTAAAAAGCCTTTTTGTTTGAAGTATTTCCTTATATTTGCAAGTCTCTTGATGACAAAATGAATACTATTCATCTATTTTAATTTTAAATAAACTATGGCAGACAGTAAAGAAAAACTCTTCTCGGACTTTTCTCCGGTTTCTACGGAACAGTGGATGGAGAAAGTAACCGCAGACTTAAAGGGTGCGGACTTTGAGAAAAAGCTCGTTTGGAGGACGAATGAGGGATTCAAGGTAAAACCTTTCTATCGTATGGAAGACCTTGAAGGTTTAAAGACCACGGATGCTCTTCCCGGTGAGTTCCCTTATCTTAGAGGTACAAAGAAAAACAATAATGAGTGGTTCGTCCGTCAGGAAATAAAGGTGGAATCTCCCGAAGCAGCCAATGCCAAGGCGTTGGACATTTTGAACAAGGGTGTCGATTCACTCTCTTTCCACGTGAAAGCCAAAGAACTGAGTGCGGAGTATATCGAAACTTTGCTGAAAGACATCTGTGCGGAGTGCATAGAGTTGAATTTCTCCACCTGTCAGGGACACGTGGTGGAATTGGCACAACTTCTGGTCGGTTATTTCCAGAAGAAAGATTATGACCTCACGAAGTTGCAAGGCTCCATTAACTACGATTATTTCAACAAGATGCTTGCCAAAGGCAAGGAAAAGGGCGATATGGTGGCTACTGCCAAGGCTCTGATTGAAGCTACCGCCATGCTTCCGAAATACCGCGTCCTGAATGTGAATGCGCTGACGTTGAACAATGCCGGTGCATATATCTATCAGGAATTGGGCTATGCGCTGGCTTGGGGTAATGAATACATGAACCAGCTGACCGATGCCGGACTGCCGGCAGCTTTGGTAGCCAAGAAGATTAAGTTCAACTTCGGTATCAGTTCCAATTATTTCCTTGAAATAGCAAAATTCCGCGCTGCCCGTATGTTGTGGGCCAATATCGTGGCTTCCTATAACCCGGAATGCCTGCGCGACTGCGAAAACAAGGGCGAACATAACGAATGCCGCTGTGCTGCCAAGATGAGAATACATGCGGAAACGTCCACTTTCAACCTCACTTTGTTCGATGCGCACGTAAACCTGTTGCGTACGCAGACCGAGGCTATGAGTGCCGCTCTTGCAGGCGTTGACTCCATGACGGTCGTTCCGTTCGACAAGACGTATGCCGTTCCCGATGAATTCTCCGAACGTCTGGCACGCAACCAGCAGCTGCTCCTGAAAGAGGAATCGCATTTCGACAAGGTTATCGACCCGGCTGCCGGTTCTTACTACATCGAGAACCTGACCGTGGCTATTGCCAAGCAGGCTTGGGAGCTGTTCCTTGCAGTGGAAGAAGACGGCGGTTTCTACGCATCCGTAAAATCCGGCAAGATACAGGCTGCCGTGAACGAGAGCAATACGGCCCGCCATGCAGCCGTTGCCAAGCGTAAGGAAGTGCTGTTGGGTACTAACCAGTTCCCGAACTTCAACGAGAAGGCGGGCGACAAGAAACCGTTGGAAGCTTCTTGCTGCTGCGGCGGACACAGCACTTGCGAAAAGGATGTTCCGTCACTGAACTTCGACCGTGCAGCCAGCGAATTTGAAGCGTTGCGTCTGGAAACGGAAGCGTCCGGCAAGCGTCCCAAAGCATTTATGCTGACTATCGGCAACCTGGCTATGCGTCAGGCACGTGCCCAATACTCTTGTAACTTCCTGGCCTGTGCCGGATATGAAGTTGTTGACAACCTCGGTTTCCCGACCGTAGAGGAAGGTGTGGAAGCTGCAATGGCGGCTAAAGCCGATATTGTGGTTCTCTGTTCGAGCGATGATGAATATGCGGAATATGCAATTCCCGCTTTCAAGGCCTTGAACGGCCGCGCCATGTTCATCGTAGCCGGCGCTCCCGCTTGCATGGACGAGCTGAAAGCGGCAGGTATCGAGAACTTTATCCATGTTCGTGTCAACGTTCTGGAAACATTAAAGGAATTCAACGCTAAACTTTTGAAGTAAGATGAGAAAAGATTTTAAAAACTTAGATATATATGCCGCTTTCCAGCCCGCCAATGGTGCTGAGTGGCAAAAGGCTAACGGCATCAAAGCCGACTGGAAGACTCCGGAACACATTGAAGTGAAGCCTGTTTACACCAAAGAAGACCTCGAAGGTATGGAACACCTCGACTATGCGGCAGGTATCCCGCCTTATCTGCGCGGTCCGTACTCTGTAATGTACACCTTGCGTCCGTGGACTATCCGCCAGTATGCTGGGTTCTCTACTGCCGAGGAGTCCAATGCTTTCTATCGCCGTAACCTGGCTTCCGGACAGAAAGGTCTGTCCGTGGCATTCGACCTGGCTACTCACCGCGGCTACGACCCCGACCACGAACGTGTGGTAGGCGACGTCGGTAAGGCAGGTGTGTCCATCTGTTCACTGGAAAACATGAAGGTGCTCTTCGATGGCATTCCCTTGAACAAGATGTCCGTGTCCATGACCATGAACGGTGCGGTGCTTCCTATCATGGCATTCTACATCAATGCCGGTCTGGAGCAAGGCGCCAAGTTGGAAGAAATGGCGGGTACTATCCAGAACGATATTCTGAAGGAATTCATGGTGCGTAACACCTATATCTATCCGCCTGCATTCTCCATGAAGATTATCTCCGATATCTTTGAATACACATCTCAGAAGATGCCTAAGTTCAACTCTATCTCTATCTCCGGTTACCATATGCAGGAAGCCGGCGCTACGGCGGATATCGAGTTGGCTTACACCCTGGCCGACGGTCTGGAATATCTTCGTGCAGGTGTTGCCGCAGGTATCGACATCGATGCATTCGCACCGCGTCTGTCATTCTTCTGGGCTATCGGCACCAACCACTTCATGGAGATAGCCAAGATGCGTGCCGCACGTATGTTGTGGGCGAAGATTGTGAAACAGTTCAACCCGAAAAACCCGAAATCACTCGCATTGCGTACGCACTCCCAGACTTCCGGCTGGTCGCTGACCGAGCAGGACCCGTTCAACAACGTGGGCCGTACCTGTATCGAGGCTATGGCTGCCGCTTTGGGACATACCCAATCCTTGCACACCAACGCTTTGGACGAGGCTATCGCATTGCCTACCGATTTCTCTGCACGTATTGCACGTAATACGCAGATTTATATCCAGGAAGAAACTTACATCTGCAAGAATGTCGACCCGTGGGGCGGTTCTTACTATGTAGAGTCTCTGACCAATGAGCTTGCGCACAAGGCTTGGGAGCTGATTCAGGAAATCGAGAAGCTGGGCGGTATGGCGAAGGCCATCGAAACCGGTATCCCCAAGATGCGTATCGAAGAGGCTGCCGCACGCACGCAGGCACGTATCGACAGCGGTTCGCAGACCATTGTGGGTGTAAACAAATATCGTTTGGAGAAAGAAGCTCCTATTGATATTCTTGAGATTGACAATACGGCTGTCCGCCAGGAACAGATCCAGAACCTGAAGATATTGAAGGAAGGCCGTGATGAGGCTGCTGTGCAGAAAGCACTCGATGCCATCACCAAATGTGTGGAGACGAAGGAAGGCAATCTGCTGGAACTGGCAGTGGAAGCAGCACGTGTCCGTGCCACATTGGGCGAGATTTCGTATGCTTGCGAAAAAGTTGTAGGACGTTATAAAGCAGTAATCAGAACTATTTCAGGCGTGTATTCATCAGAAAGTAAGAACGACAGCGACTTCCACAGAGCTTGTGAGTTGGCTGAGAAATTTGCGAAGAAAGAGGGACGTCAGCCCCGTATCATGGTAGCTAAAATGGGTCAGGACGGTCACGACCGCGGTGCCAAAGTAGTGGCAACGGGTTATGCCGACTGCGGTTTCGACGTAGATATGGGACCGCTGTTCCAGACTCCTGCCGAAGCTGCCCGCGAAGCGGTGGAAAACGACGTTCACGTAGTGGGTGTTTCTTCATTGGCTGCCGGACACAAGACATTGGTTCCGCAGATTATTGAAGAACTCAAGAAGTTGGGCCGTGAGGATATTGTAGTGATTGCAGGCGGTGTGATTCCCGCACAGGACTATGATTTCCTTTATAAGGCCGGCGTAGCTGCCATCTTTGGTCCGGGTACTCCGGTGGCAAAGGCTGCTTGCCAGATTCTTGAAATCCTGTTGGATGAGGAATAATCCGCAACGATAAATGTTAAAAAAAGGACGGTGTGCGTTTGCATATCCGTCCTTTTTTCTTAATCTGTGTTATAAAACATACTTTTTTTCTTGGATAATTTGCAGATTTAGCAAATGTCCGTATCTTTGCAATGTGTTTTTCATAGTATTAGATTTAAGGTTAACAAAGGTTGGAGTACAGCGGTACTCCTTTTTTTATGCCCGTACGTCAGGATGAACTTAGGGGAGAGATTATGAAATCAATGATTATCAATCGTTCAAGGTCTTATGATACTGAGCCTTCCTTATCACCAGTTTGCTTTCACCGGAAATTTGTTGCGACACAATTGTGAAACGGATGCGCGTCAGCTTTTTCCGGTTCCAGGAGTGGATTAATTTCGGATCGGTCAGTTCGACGGTATCCGTTGCGGGCGATAAGAGTTTTTTATCGTATTCCACTTTGAACCTACCTGCCTCTCCTGTCAGAGTAATGTTTTTGTTGCGGTCGATTTCGACTTCGCAGCAGGTCATCAGGTTTAATACACTCGGTTCGTTGCATGCCGAAAGTTTCCATTTGTCGGTGATTGTGAAATCCTTTTTCCTGTGCAGCGTATAGTTGCGAATCCAGCTTTTTACATTTGCTTCCTGCGGATAGGCACGGGCAATGTCCACCTGGTAGGATACGGTTTTGGCGGTGGCTTTGTATTGCTGGTTGTGTGCGGCAAACTCCCGGCCGTTCTTCTGCGGGGTTCCGTTGATGAGGGGTAGGTTGTGATAATCGGACTGCATGGTCCATATCGTGTACCGCTCCGGTCCGAAAGTCTGTCGGGTATAAGTACCTACGCCTGCATCGATAAGCACCGGCAGGGCATTGTAGTAAAGGATGCACGACCCCACATCGTTGTGGTTATGGCTTTCCTGATTGTTTCCGCCTTTCGCTGCGAAGAAGAAGCCGTCGCTTTTGCCTTCGGTGTCGCGTGCCACGCAGATTTGGGTGTCTTTAAACCAATAAGTGCCGGTAAGCGGTTCGCCTTGCGGATGGTCGATGATGTCTTTGTACATAAAAAGCTCGTCCAGGGCAGAAGCGAAATATCCGTTTACCCCGTCCTTGAAACTTTGGTTTTGCTGTGCCATGAATGAGGCGAATTTCATCATGGCGGGGTCTCCGGTCAGTTCGCCGTACCGGTAGAGGATACCCGGGCTTGGACTTACTTTGGGTGCGGAGTCGGCGAAGTTTACAAAATAGTTGTCGCCGATGTGTACCCGGTAAATGTATTGCGCCATATTGCGCAGGAGGGGAGCGTTGAATATGTTCACCTTGTTTCCGGTTACTTTAGCCAGCAAATCCAGAAACTTCAGGGCATAGCCGGAAGCCCCGCTCCAATAGGTGGGACCCTCGTCGCAGGCTCCGTCCTCGTGATACATGCTGAAAAAGAAATCAGTGGATTTCATCAGCTTCCAGACTCCTTGCCGCACACGTTCCGGGTCTTTCTCTATCAGCATCAGGGCTTGCAGCACGTTGTAGTTAATCCACGGATTCCAGTTATTTACCTGCTGGCCGCCGAATCCCATCCACCAGTAATCATCCCGTGCGAAGTAGGGGTTTATCAGGTTTCTGTTGACTTCCTCGATAATCCGTTCGTTAATCAGCGGGCTCACCTTGTCGAATTCGTCTTTCAGGAAATAGTAAGTCCATGCCATTTGCGCGCCGATGTCGGCCACTACCAGTTCGATGGTCGGTTCATGCCTGTCGGGCAGTCCGGAGCGGTCTTTCTGAAAGCCGAGGTGTGCCGAGTGTATCCAGGACGTCTCGCACAGAAACCATACACCGTCTATGATAGCATCCATAAATCTGCCTTGTCCCTCTACCAGTTCTGCGAGGGTCAAGGCTTGCAGGGCTTTGTGGTTGGCGCGTCCGGTGCGGATTTCGCCGGTGCGCTTAAAGGCAAGGTAGTCGGAGGCAAGGTCCGGTTTCCATTCGTGTTTCAGGGCGCGTTCGCCGTTCCTGATGATAAGCTCCCTCATTTCGGGGGCTGTTTTCTCTTTCCAGGATTTACGGTCGGTATAGGCGGGATAGTCCACCCAGCTTTGCCGGTAGCGGAGTACATTGCCCAATTCCTCATAGGAAACGGTCTGTTCAAGAAGATGCCTTTCGGTTGCGTGGGCGGGAAAATTGATACAGACAGTTGCGATACATAATGAACTTGCCAGTAACAGGCTTTTTATTTTTGACATTTGCGGAATGTATTCTTTACCCTTTATTTTTCAAATCGATGTATCTTTTTAATGCTTCCATATAGTAGTAATCCGCGTAGTTCAGCGGTACGTCTATTTCAGAGCCATGCGGCAGTGAGCCGGTGGAATGCATCAGCACGTAACCTTGATTGCTGCCTTTGGCTGCCAGATATTTCGGACCGGACAAGTTTTTCAGGATTGTTTCGGCATAGTCGGAATATTTTTTGCCGTCGGGCACAAATGTGCTGAGCTCCAGGAAGGCAGATGCCGTGACAGCCGCGGCAGACGCATCACGCGGAGTCTTTTCACCTGCCGGGGCATCATAGTCCCAGTAAGGAATCAGGTCGTCCGTCTTTACACGTTCCATAATCATGTCTGCAATGTGAACGGCTTCCTGCAGGAAAGCCGTGTCCCGGGTTTCGCGATAGCAGGAAGTGTAGCCGTATACTCCCCACGCTTGGCCGCGCGACCAGGCCGATTCTGCATTTTTACCCTGGTGTGTCTGTTTGATTTCCACGCTTCCGTCATTGTTATAGCTGACCACGTGATAGGAGGTGTAGTCCGGACGGAAGTGGTTTTTCATAGTGGTTTGTGCATGCTTTACAGCCACATTCTTATACTTCTCATCTCCTGTCAGCTTATATACGTTGAACAGCAGGTCCAGGTTCATCATATTGTCAATGATTACGGGGAAGTTCCACGCACCGAAGTCCCACGAGCGTATACAACCGATTTCCGGGTTGAAACGGGCGCACAGATTATCCGCTGTTTCTACGAGTACGGCTTTAATGGTGTCGTTAGGGGCGAGGCGGAGGGCATTGCCATAGCTGCAATTCATCATAAAGCCCACGTCATGGGTACCTTTCAGCTCACGTATCGGGTTCAGGATGTTGGTATATTCGATGGCACGTTTTTTCAACTCTTCATCACCGGTCAGTTCATAGGCATACCAAAGGCTTCCGGGGAAGAACCCGCTGGTCCAGTCGGCAATGCCGCAAAGACGTTTTTGTCCTAATTGCAGGGCTTCGGGATTGGGGTGTAAAGAGTCGATGTATGCTTTGTTCTCGCGCTGCAACTGAGTATCAAGAAAGTTTACATCATAGCCGGAATATATGGAACGTGGGAACTTGTTTGTTCCGGAGAGTTCCTCGGCGGTTGATTTCAACTGATAGGAAGCGGCATCGAGTGCGTTGCTTATCCAGGCTTCTTTCTGGACCGGAGTGTTTTTGCAGCCTGTCATGCCTATGAGCAGAGCGGTTGCAAGCAACAGAGAGTTTCTTTTCATATCAGTAAGTATTTAGTGATTTTTGTTCACCGGCAAAAATATGGATATTCGTGAAATATCCTGTGCAGGATTGTTGAAAGGTGTTTGGGTGTAGTTTAAAGGTATGTTACTTTTGTCGAATACTGTTTTAATTCTGTATTTTCTTGGGTGAAAGCATTGCATTTACCTCTTCAGGCTTTTTACCTGAAAGCCTGTAAATAGTGTGTGGTTTTCCAATAGGCGGAGTCCGAAATATCCGTCTCCCTCATTCTTTTTAACCGGCAGTCGGAACAGCTCCTCGCCGTTGACACTGTAAGTTGTGATTCCTTTTTCCACACGGATTTTGATGTCGTACCATTTATTGGGAATCAGCAAGTGCGCCTTGTCCGTATATTCTTTGATTACGGGGCGGGCTATGGCATCACTGGTATCCGCCGCTTTGGCAAAGTACTGGCGGAAACGGGTAGTGGAGTTGTGGTTTCCGCCATATCCCACATAAAACAGGCTTAGTGTTTTATAATGTTGGAAAATTCCGTTTCGCCATTCGCTGCGTGCGAAGAGATTGTCGGGGTATTCTGGGTCATTGGCGCCCCAAAAGCAGTTCAGGTCGCTGAGGCGGTCGTATTTTCCGCCTTGCATCAGCATCTTCACACGATAGCCGATTTCATAATCACCGGTAAGGCGTTGGTTGTACCAAAGTGTAAGACCGTCGGGTGCGGTAATTTCCAGCGTATCGCTTGATACAAGGATTTTTACTTTTCCGGAGTGGTCTTCGATGGTCCAGTTCTTTAAAACGACCTGTGCCTGAACCGTGAAAGGAAGTAACATCAGTACACTTCCCAATAGTAATTTGTGAAAAGAGCTTTTTGTCATAAATATTACTTTAGTTTACAGTTGATATTCAGATAGTAGTTACAAGTAACACATAAGATGAAATGCTTCATGTTGGGTAGTGATTGTCATCTTCTTTATAATCTGTATCTTTTCTTTTGACAAAGATAACCAAATATTTATAAATGATATATTACTTTAATTCCTGAAGCTGTGTTAGGACGTGGATATATTGCCTATTTTTTCACTCTAAAGCTGAAAGCTAATGCTTCATTTTTTAATCCTTGTGGCAATATAACTGTTACTTTTCCGTTTTCACAAGTGTATTTTACCTGTTTCCCGTTTTGCAGTAATGTCATTTTGCCACTTGGTTCATTACCTTCCCATTCAATGCTTGCCGGAAGTTTTTCTCCTTCGGGAAGCGCATAAATGGCATATAGTGTTTTTCTATCCTTATTGGCGGTGAACCATACATTGCCATAATTGTAGTTGGGAGTGATACGGGTTGCATAAATAGCTTTTCCGTTTTTCCTTAGCCATTCTCCTATCTGTTTCAATCTTATGATTGCTTCTTCTTCAATGACGCCTTCACCGGTAGGACCTACGTTCAAGGCTAGGCAGCCGCCTTTAGCAGTAATTTCTGCTAATGTATTGATAATCCGGTTGACGGATTTGTATTTAGGAGTTGGGTTCCAACCCCATGAATTTGCCAGTGTGATGCAGCTTTCCCATGGGTGTGTCTGTTGTGTTTTGGGTACATTTAGTTCCGGTGTCTGATAATTTTCATTTCTTCCGGGAATCGTTCTGTCTACGGCAATCAGTCCCGGTTGTTTTTTGCGTGCATTATCTACGATTTCATCCAATTTGATGTCTTGTCCTTTGTCCTTTCTGACCCAACCGCCGTCTAACCAAAGAATATCTATTCTGCCATAGTTTGACATGAGCTCGTCAATTTGATTGGCGGTGTATTGTTGATATTTAGTCCATTTTTCAGGATATTTTTGGATGTCATAGTTTGGATTACGGGTTGGAGTGGAAAGCGCAGGATCCCAATAATATTCACAGTGCCAGTCCGGTTTGGAAAAGTAAGCACCAATCATAAAACCTTGTTGACGGAAAGCATTGAACAGATGATAGGCTACATTTTTGTATTTCCCGTTTTTATAAGGACCTTGTGCAATGTTATAATCTGTATATTTAGAGTCGAACATACAGAAACCGTCATGATGTTTGGTCGTAAATATTAAATATTTGAATCCGGCATCTTTCATGATGGCTGCCCATTCCGTCGGTTCGAATTTGGTAGGATTAAAAGATTCTGCTAATCCCCAATACCATTTTTTGAAGTCACCATAAGTGGCTCCCGGGAGTATCTTTTTTCGGCGGTCGGTAAATCTATCTTCTGAGCATAAAGCCCATGACTCTGAGATACCGGGCACCGAGTATATTCCCCAATGGAACATGATACCGAATTTAAGGTCTTGCCATTGTTCTAATTTTTTCAGCACTTCAGGATCGGTGGGCCATTCATATTCTTTTGAAATTCCGTGTACGAATCCATGTTCTTTGGTGATAAAGTTGTTTTGTGCAAAGAGTGTAACAGACAGACAGGTTCCTGCAATTAAGGATAAAAATCTTTTCTTCATCGTAGATAAGTGTTTTTTTTGATATAGATTAATAATAATTTATGTGCAAAAGTAACGGGAACTTTGTAGAACGAAGTGCGCTAGTGTTGAAAGGACTTGCATTATTGCCTTGTTCTGTTTTGAATTTGTTTGATTATATTTCAAAAACGTCTAATATCGATTATTATTATTTTCATGACTGAGTTTTAAATATAGATGGGATATGTTTTGAAATCACATTGGTATAGTTATCATTATGTGTATTCTTACCATTTTCCCATTGTCTGTATTCTCTGGTCACTCATTTCCTGAGTTTCCCATTTTCCATTAATACTATCAAACAGGACAGAAGCGTCTTTCTCTTTACACGAATAAGTCTCTCCATTTATTTCCGGTTTTTTGTTTCCATAACTGAATACTGCATTGTTCCGGTTATTACGGATGTACAGACGCCCCGGACGCTTTGCATCCAGTTCGGCTTCGATAGTCCATTCACCGCATCGGAAAGCATTGCCTTCTTTCATGATTTGTACTGCCTGCATACCATCGGCTTCAACCTGAATAATGGTAAGTATGCGGTTGCTCTTGCTCGGTCCGAAGCTTGCAGTAAGCGACCAGGGAGCAGTGAAGTCCTCACCACGCTGGGCGTCTGCGTCATTCGGAGGCGCTGCAAATTTATCCGTCTGGGTAATAGTCGCTTTTTGCCCACTAAACAGTTGGGCAACAGAAGTGAATCCTTTTTCTTTGTTTACGGTTGTGAGCGTGGCTGTGACTGGATTTATATCGAATTTTACAGGACTATGCAGCAACCAGTCCCAATGTACCTTTTCACTGGCTTCCAGTTCGTCGTAGATAACCACCTTGTTGGGATGCAACAGAAAAATATGACGGCGGTATTTCTTCAATGGCGTTTCACCGAAACCGTTTTCTGGAGTTTGTGTCAGGTGATACTTCTTGAAACTGTTTTTCCACAGGCGGATGTCACTGATGCCACAGTATGCCGCCGAGGCGTCCCCCAAGGCATAAGAGATATTGTCGCCGTTGAACATGCGCACAATGTATCCGTAGGCATCGGGCGTAAAAGGTTGGCCGATACCGTTTATTAGTAGGGTGTTATGGGCGCGGGTATTGCGATAAGACAGCAGATTATGTGGATCGGAAAAATTCATATAATGGCCTACGGCATGGTAAACCGCTTCCCCGCCATAATGCAGATTGAACGCATTCTGATTGGAGTGCGTGTGGTTGCCCGAACCGAAAGGGCTGGAACGGAAACTTAGGCTGACATTCTTTTTTAAATCTCTCAAATTGCTGTTGGCTACCATTTCACCGCAATCTCTGAACCAGACAGCCTTTGGCGCATCTGCCGGCAGTTCGCAATCGGCAGGACGTTGCTTGCCGGAGGCAAGACGGTAAAGGCGGGTTTCAGATTCGGTATTGTATCGGTTGTTAGCGGCTGAATACCAGGCGGCATACGGGTCATTGGTGGTGCGGGCCAGAAAATCGGCAAAGGCACTTCGGATACGCAAAGGCTTGCCGTTCCTTTTTTCGTGCCCGTCGCCGAATCCGGCACTTAAGGAACCCGGAAGCCAGGTATACGCAGTACCGATTCCTGCATTTTTATACCAGGGATGTTGCAGAAAATCAAATCCGGTGAGATAACTGAATAGTGTGGGAAGATAACACAGACTGACAGCGTTGGCGCTGAAATAGTTGGCGCCATTGTGCCATGCCCCGTCGCGATTGAAACCTGTACCCGGTCCGCGTGTATTCCAAAGTTCATAATAGTATTCCAGGTATTCTTTTGCAGCAGGATATTTGTCATACATCACTAACGAGGCTTGTAAGAAACGGCGTATTTCGAATTGCCAGATGTGTTCATCGAAAAACATATTCTCAGTACGTCCCAAAAGGCGGTCCTTATAATAGAAGTCCAGTACCTTCATCACAATTTCTTCTATCCTCTGGCGTTCCTGAGCCGTAAAGCGGTCATAAAAATTCTCATAAGTAGCCGCCAATAAGTAGACCAGTTCGCCAGCCTTGAAGTCGTTGCCCATAAAATTCTTTGTCGGATTCTGTTTCAGCAGACAACGTACGTTGGCCAGCATTTTCTCTACATAAAGATTGTACTGTAACATCTGATAGGCAGTGTTCAGTTTATCAAAGTTTTCAGACATGGCAAAAACATGCTTGTACGGTTGCGTATCGGTGCTGAAGTCCATGGCAAGCGCACTGCGGGCATCGTCAATCATCACTTCAAATTCCGGATTGGAACGTACATTTTTCCGTGCATCCTCCAACCGGTCATTCAGAAAGCAATAGATACGCGGACTGTTTTTAGGAATGTTGTTCAGGAATACTTCGAACGGAGGAGTTGCAAACCGTGGAGTGCTTTCTTCTACAGTAAAACTGTATGTCTTGCTCCAAGGCATCTCTTCACCGGTCTTGCTGACCGAACGGAAACGCCAGTACCAGAGTCCTGTGTCCAATATTTTATGCGGATTGAACATGCACCAGGGCACTGGCTTGGATAATATGTCATTGTCCCCTTTAAAGTTCTTGTCCTGCGAGAGGTTGAATTGTAGATAATCCGACTGTTTCATACTTGGCGGTACCAATAATGGTGCTGGGTTCAAATAGATAATATTGTCTTGTTGCGGATAGGGAGCTTTTCGTAACGGATTATTGGCATATGCAGGTATTAACAACACGCATAATATCCCGATTACTGCGAGTCTTGTTTTCATAATCTTGAAATTTTATTTTTTAATGGTCTACTGACTTTTGATTTTTATAACTTATAGTCCAATATTTTCTTTACTCCATCCAGTGTTACTTCCACTTTCAAAGAATTTTTGTTTTCATGATATGCAATTTTAAATCTTTGTATGTTAACAAAGTTACGTGATAATAGTAGAAAGCCTTGTCGGTACTGTTTAAGATTTTAATATTGTGGTTTATAATACTTATACTTTCGTTTAAAGTACTTTTGATTTTGTTTAGTTTGCAGGATATATCTCGCTTTTATTCATGTTGGGTCGGATATATCTGTTGTCAGAGGTTGTTAGTTTGAGGAAATATATAGATGAATCATGTGAGCGGTTGCTTCAGGTGTGCCTTTTTGTTGAATTCCGAGTCATAAGGCAGGAGATGAGAGTTACTAATGGAGTGAAGTGAAATTTGCTCATCACTCGTCACTTTTAATATAATCCATTAAAAATAAGATTGTTATAGAGTGATAATAACGTGATGAGGAGTGATGACTGAAAGTTAGTCATCACTCCATAAATATGAAATATTATAACTTGACAATTCGATACACAACTCCCTTATTGGTATGTTTACCTTCTATATCGTTCTTTTTCAGTATCCTTCCGAAGTATTTTGCATACCCTTCTGTCAGCTTCGTTGTACCGTTTTTTGCATGCAGAATTTCCAAAATCTGTATCGGCGACATCCATTCTCCCTCTTCCCCTTCTTGTGGTAAACGGAAATGACAATGGAACAACTGTTCAATCGGACTGATTTGCTCGAATTCCCGGTTATTTTCTTTCAAAACGGCTTCATCCTTGTCATTAAACCAGTATCTTTCACCGCTGCGTATCGCTTGCATGGCTTGTGCATACAACTGGCGGTAGTTTATCGTCACGTTCGTATCAATGGGGGCAGTCACTTCCACACATACAAAACGGCGGCTGCCGCTGCTGTCCGTCAGCAGGTCTTTGTGGTTGCTCGTCCCGATGAACGAGGCATACCGCCTTATCTCCTGGATACTGCTTCCGTAGGGCTTGCGCAGGTTGGCAACGGGCTTTTGCAGAAGGTGTTTCAGAAAGCCTTGCTGATGGATGCTCACCTGGTCGAACTCGTCGATATTCACCAGCAGAAAGCGCCCCAGGTACATTTCCGCATCGCGTTTGCTGCCAAAATCCAGACTGTCGGTATAGCCGAAGCGGAGTTCGGGAGGAAGGATGATGCGGCAGAAAGTGGACTTGCGGTAACCCTGTGCACCTATCAGTAGCGGTGATGTGCTGTTGGCGTGCATCCTGTTGCCCAGTCCGCGCCAATGCGCCACCATGTTCAGAAACCAACGGTAGAACAGCTCACGCCAATACGGATTGTTGCAGGGAACAAGTCCGGCAAGCGCACGGATGCGGTCTTTGCCGTCCCAACGGCCTACGCCGCACAGGTATTCTTCCACCGGATTGTACAGCGGCACGCGGTTAGAGGTCAGGTAGCGGTTCACGTCTCTGTCCCACACACGCAATCCCTCTTGCAGGGCATCCATAGCCACGCTGTTGCGCGCTCGCTGGTCCATTACATGAAAATAGAAGTGGATGGAGTCGCGTTGGCGATATTCCAAATCACCCATTAGCTGGTTGTACCGGAATTCGTAACGGCGTTCCATGAACTCGTTCAGTTTCAGCATCGTGTCCTGTTCGGGAGTCAGTACGGATTTTCTGCCGAATCCCCGGCACTCGCGGTAGAGATTGTGCAGTGCGGTGCGCACCGTCTGTTCGTCTGCCTGCCGTCGGTAGTGCATCATTACCTGCCGGACGGCTTCCTCTTCGGGGATACCGCTTTTGAAGCATTGCTCGCCTATGGAGATGAGTAGCGGGTGAAAATCATCCCGGTCGCGCTGCCAGTTCTCCACTTCGTCCAGCGCACGACCCAGGACTGTTTCAAACAGCAGAGTGAAAGTTTGCGAGGAGTCGAATCCCGGCTGCAACCGCTTTAAAGGGTTGTTTTCTGCCAATTTTCGTTGGTTGAATGTCCGCTCGCCGGGCATCGTCACGGGTTGTTCGAGACAGAAAGGCACGGCATCGGGAGCAAAGTAAGGCGTTTCGTCCAGCGTCATGCGGAAAGTATCGGCAGGCGAGGGCTCTTTCAACGTTACGGGAAACGGAAGCAGGGGTTGGTAACATTGTACCGCCATGCGGTAAGCATGTGCATGGAACAGGCTGATTTCTTCTTCCCGTTGCGGAAGTTTGCCGTTCGGCAAGGCAAACAGCGCCCATATCTTCACGCTCCGTCCGCTGCTTCCTGCGAAAGCTGCATAGGTTTGGGGAAGGAGTGCCGCCTGTTCTTTCACCAGTTCCGCTTCGGACATGCCGGACAGTCCGCCTACCTCCAGCAGTACAATACCGTTGTAGCGTTTCATCCGCCGTTCGCCCTCGCGGCTGCGTCCGTACTCCATAGCGGGGCATATGCGGGGAAGCTTGTCGATATGTCCGTAGGTTCCGCCGCTGCCATGGCTTGTATATTCGAGCATGGTGCGTAATGCACTGACATGTCCGGGCTTGGTTTCCGACTTGATTTTGGTAATAAATGCGGCTGTATCGCAGGTGCTGATACTTTCCGTGCCCGCGTCACGGTTTTCCTTGATAAAGGTTATTCTCATTCCGGTGTTGGTTGTTTGGAAAAATTTAGTGGAGATAAGAGCGTTTCTCTTAGACTCTGCAAGATACGCATAAAACGGGCTGGAAGCAAGCAAATCCGCCCTTTTGTTTTAAGATTTTTGCCAGTATTTATCTCCGGAAATAAATGGAAATAATCGGAAAACAAACCGTTGAAAACTTGACTTTTCCTGATGGATTTTGTATCTTTACAAGGTGTAAAACCCCGTTTTGCAATTGCGGGCCGAAGAGCCTTCATATGCGGGCCCCACAGCCCGCAGCCGGCAACCGCCGGGCCTGCAACTGCAAAACGGGGTTTTACTGTAAGCATAACGGCATTTTGCATGGTCCGGACAAATAAAAACAACGAAGCAAAACGTTGTTTATCTTCCAGCTTTTCCCGAACGGACCGCGGAGAATATCCGAATTTATGCGGCCGAATGGCGTAAGCTACCGATACAACAGGATTTTCAATTATTACATAACTAAAAAAACAGAACGACAATGGCAGCAGAGTATGATTTCCAGAGAAAGCCCAACCCGAAAGGAGACGGCGAATTACAACCCATGTATCCCCGCATCGTGAACAAGGGGACTATCACCGGCAAACGTCTGGTCAGCGATATTTCACAGGCAACCAGTTTTACTCCCGGAGACGTAGAGGGAGTGCTTGCGGCATTGGAAAGCCGCATTTCCTATTACCTTTCCGAAGGGCATCATGTACAGTTGGGCAATATGGGGTATTTTTCGGCGGGACTGACAGCACGTCCCGTCATGGACAAGAAGGAAATCCATGCGCAGACGATATTTTTCGGCAAGGTGCATTTCCGCGTATCGCCCGGCTTCCGGAAACAGTGTGCAGGATTTGTGGAACGTGTAAGGGCAGGGTATGGCTTCCGGCACAGTGAGGACATCAGCGGTGCGGAACGTTACCGCAGACTGTGCGCGTTTTTGGATGCAAATCCATTCATTACGCGCAAGGATTACAGCGGAATTACGGGACTTTTGAAGAACAAGGCGTTGAATGACCTCAATTTACTGGTGGAGAAAGGTATTTTAACAACATTGGGGCAAGGGTCGCATAAAGTGTATGTAATGGCTATAAATCAATGAGTTAAAGTAATATTGAGGATAAAAATTTAAAAAAAACAGTGACGACCGGTATTCGGTCATCACTGTCATAACGCTTCTTATAACCAATTAATAATCTTGATTATAGGCGGTTAGCTATAAAAAAACGTGTGATGAGAGAATAATCATTAATAGATTATTCTATGATTACTGTAACACGATAATTTTCAGACATTGCCCGTACTTCATATTCATCCGTTTTAATAATGGAAGTGGTTGTGACATCAGTTACATCCATTTTTTTGTTAGGATCAAAAGTCAGTACATGGAAAGACCCTTTTTTACCGTTCAAAGCTTTTATATATATGTTTTGTACTCCTCCTTTTGCATTTGGCCAAATCATCTTATAGGCTCCTGATGCATCCGGGGTTAATTCATTACCGTCTTTATCAGTGACAATATAGTCTGTTCCGCATATCAGGGGTGTTTTGTCGGAAATCGCAGAAGTATAATAATATACTTCGGGACTATATGAACGGACAAACTTGCTGTAGAATTGTGTAGGTATGGCAAGTGTCTCTCCTTGCTTTACTGTGTAAGTAACATCATTCCCTACCGGGATAGTTCCCCATTTTTCAAAACAATAATAGTAAACATGAGCCAATGCTGGGTCTCCATCTTCCCATTCTTCATGCGATTTATCACAACTGCCTAAGAGGCAACACATTGTAAACAGTAGCAAAAAGGATATTTTATTTTTTAATGTTTTCATATCATTTATTCTTTTAATTTATTATTTCCAATATGGATTTTGTTTAATATTTCCATTAGATGTAGCAATCTCGTAACTTGGAATAGGATATAAATAGTCACGCTGAGGATCGAATTTACGACTGTCAGCTTCCTCTATTACATAAATATTAGCTTGATCGTACACTTTCACTTCGTTGTAAGCACCATTTGCATCTGTAAATTTATAACCCAGCTCTTTGGCAGTTTTGGCACTTTCATCGGGATTGAACAGAATACCCAACATTGTTTGGGGAAGTACTTTTTCTGCTGTTTTCCAACGAATTATGTCATCATAGTGTATGTTTTCATCAATGAATTCGACAATACGCTCTCTTCGAATTTCGTCTAACATGTTCAATTGATGATCAGATACGAATCCATTAGTTAGTTTCGTATTAAATCCGGAACGTTTTCTAATATAGTTGACAGTAGCTTCCAATTGGTCATCACTGATTTTTCCATTATATTCATAAAGTGCTTCAGCATATGAAATCAAGATTTCGGCATAACGAATATGCATTTTATCAACGGTTTCTTTAGAATTAGTATCATACTCTTCCTGCATATACCCTTTCTTGATGGGATACCCATAGCCGCTGTGGTTTACGTTATCAAAGGGTAAGTATTCCGCATTCTTGAAAGATATTTCTTTGTAGGAAAATACGGTCATTTCCAAACGGGGATCACGATTACTGAATATGTCATCAAAATTGGTTTCTTCTTGATAATGAACCGAAACTTTTCTGGGTAATCCGTCGATGTATAAAAAGTTATCAATCATTTGGCGTGTTATGGTTGCTTGTCCGGCTTTTGAGCTACATTGGTTGTGCCATGTAATTGCATTGTTAACTCCATTTGGTCCATACACTTTTACAAAGATGTTTTCTTTATTTTGGCGTCCTTCGCCATCAAAATAAAACAATTTCTGGAAGTCAGGATAAAGGTCGTGTTTATTTTCCTTAAACATAGTCTCAGCTGCATCGATAGACTTTTTCAAGTGACTTTGGCTGTCTCCTTCCGTTAAATTGTGATACTTGATATAAGTGCCCTCATAGAGTCCGATACGTACAATCATTGCCAGTGCAGCAGAGCGGGATACACGTCCCCAGTTTGCATTATCTGCCAGTTTATCAATATCGGGAAGCCATTGTGCTGCAAAATCCAAATCTTTATAACATTGTTGTATGACAGCTTCGCGTGAATCCCTGCCTTTCTTTATTTCTGGGTCACTGGTATTGTTGAAGACTTTCAGAATAAGTGGCACGTCGCCATATTTCTTTACCAAGTCAAAATAATAGAAGGCACGAAAAAAATGTGCTTCTGCTAACCAGCGGTTTTTTGTCGTTTCGTTGATATCTATATTCTCTCCCTTGACAATGATGTTGTTGCAGACGCCTATCTTGTTATAAGGATCAGTCCACTCTTTATCAGTTTCCGGGATACTGCGATTTCCGGAAGAAATCTCATCGGGAGTATTTCCTATTAATTCTTCCGAACGCAAATCATGTCCTCTACCCGTTAAGAAGCCCGGCAGATCAATATATAAACGATTACAAGCACCTCTCAAGTCGGCCTCACTTCTCCAAAATTTGACATCGCTTAATGTCGTTTCCGGTTCTCTGTCTAATGAACAACTGCTGACTAATAGAGCACCGATAAGCAGTAAAAATATATTTTTCATCGTAGTGTATTTTTAGAATGTAACATTTAAACCTAAAGTCCAACTGCGGAAGAAAGGATACATACCTCTGTTGGCGTTGCTTTCGACTTCCGGATCCATCACTTCCAGTATATCGGAAATTTCGAATAAATCTTGTCCGGTTACATAAACCCTTAATTTTTCCATATACTTCTTAGAAATAGGAATTGTATATCCTAATGTTACATTTTTCAAACGGAAATAAGATGCATCCTGTATCCATCTGTCAGCTGGTTTAGAATTGAAGTCATCTCCTTTATATTGATAAAGACGCGGCCAATAGGCATTAGGATTTTCTTCTGTCCAATAATCACGGTGAATAGTCCAGGGCATTTCAGCGTCATTGGCTATCGGAAACATTCTTCCATTCAATACCAGGTCGCGTTTTCCTACTCCCTGGAATATGAGTGACAAGTCAAAACCTTTCCATTGTGCCGCTAAGTTTATACCATAGAGGAAACGGGGTGTTGTGTTTCCTAACATAACCAAATCACCGGAATCTTCGGGGCTGCCGTTTCCTACTCCAATCTTATGATCAGGTTTTCCTTGGGCAACATATTTTACGTCTCCACCGCTGATAATACCATCTTGGAATGATTCATATCCTGGATGATCGGCTTTATATTGCAAATATTCTTCACGGCTGGACCAGAAACCATCGGTTTGATATCCCCAGATAGTATTGATAGGATAGCCTTCCAACAATTTTACAACACCGGCGTTTACTACGCTGGCTCCATCATATTTTAACAGTTCATTTTTGCTATCTGAGATATTGAAACCGATTTGATAGCTGAAGTCTTTAATTTGGTCTCTCCAGTTGATATTAAAGTCCCAACCCCATGTTTTGAGTTTACCTACATTCATATTTGGAACATTAATTCCGATCTGATGAGGCAATTGAAGTGCGGATAACATATCGTTATTAAACTTCCAGTAATATTCGAAACTACCGGTTAGGCGGTTATTGAGAAGTCCGAAATCAAGTCCGATATTAGTAGTTTCTACGGTTTCCCATGTTTTGTCTTCAGATGCCATGCTGCTTTGGTAAAGCCATTTTTCACCTTGATAGCTTGCCGGTATATCTTTCTGTGAATAGGTTATCAAGGGAATATAGTCGTATAATCCCAAAACGGCTCCATTACCAAGCTGTCCCCAAGACATTCTGAGTTTTAAATTGCTGACCCAATCAAGGTTAAACCACTTTTCTTCGTTAACACGCCATGCTGCAGAAACAGAAGGAAAAGCTTTCCAACGGTGTGAGGGGGCAAGACGTGAACTGCCGTCATAACGTACATTGGCTTCCAGCAAATATCTTTCCTTGAAGTTGTAGTTTATACGACCGAAGTAAGACATCATGGCCCAAGTGTCAATCTGATCGGCTAAAATGCTATTGGTAGCTTTGGAGGTATCATAATAGTTGAAAGAGAAAAAATCATTGGATATCATGTTGTTGGCTGTTCCTTTGATTTGATTCATCCGATAATTTTCGTATGAACTACCTGCCAATATATTAAAGTTGTGCTTCTCCTTTAGGTTGAAACTATAATTTATGGTAGCTTCCAGCAAGTCGTGGTATTCTTTATATTGAGATTTGTATAGTGAGTTAGGAGAATTGGTTGTTCTACGTACATCACCTACATAATTATAATAAGTCAATGTTCTCTTATAACTCTCCTGATGATAGTATCCGGCACGGCGCGAAGCGCTTAAATTGATGCGTAGATTCTTGATAAAATCCTTGATAGTCAATTGTGCTTTACCTGTATATGACTCGTATTCAGTTGATTTTTCCCCACCGTTTTTCATAATATCAATAGGATTATCTTGTAAGTCGCCATTATAAGGGCTGGGATAATTCTCTGCTTCCGGTTGGTAAATGGGTTGCCGGCCACGGTTTTCATATAACAGTCTGAAGATTTCTCCTGCACCGAAAGAGTTTTCGGACATGTCATCGGCATTATATTGTACATTAACTCCTAAGTCAACATATTTATTGAGTTTAGCATTTAATTTGGCTAATAAATTGTATCGTTCATAGTCGTCCGGACCATATTTCAATAAACCGTTTTTATAGTAATAGTTGGCAGATAACATGTAATTTATTTTATCTGTTCCGCCACTGACCGATACGGAATGATTGTGCTGCAGAGTACTGTTTTTAAGACCTTCGCCTAACCAGTCTACGCTGTCGAACAAGTCCCAACGTCCATTGCCTAATGGACGATAATTGAAGTTGGGATTGCCAATCCATGATGATTTCTCGGCATTCCACTCCGGGCCACCCCTTGGAATTCTCGTCCTATTAATGAAATCTTGTTCTTCCCATGCAGGAACACGTTCCGGCATATTACCAGGAATATTGAATGATACATAACCATTGTATGAGATTTTGGGCTTTCCTTCCGTACCGTTTTTGGTTGTAACCAAAATTACACCTGCTGCTGCCCGTGCTCCATAAATAGCGCAGGATGCTGCATCCTTCAATACGGAAATAGATTCGATGTCATCAGCATTTAACATGGACATATCACCCTCTACTCCATCAATTAATACCAAAGCTTTAGTATCGTTGACAGAAGAGTAACCTCGAATTTGAACTCCGGTTCCTTCCGCACCCGGTTGTCCGCCACCGCGTGTAATGGTAACACCGGGCATTTCTCCTTGTAATGCAGAAAGGACATCGGTAGAAGGCTTACTTGCAATCTGCTCTCCTTCAATTGCTGATACAGAACCTGACAAGTTAACCTTTTTCTGGGTTCCATATCCCACAACTACAACTTCGTCTAACAGCTCAGTATCTTCTTTCAATGTAATAATAAACTCGTTTTTACCTTTTACTGGAATTTCTTGAGTTGTATATCCGATAAAAGATACGACAAGTATTCCATTTTCAGGAGCGTCAAAACTAAATTTTCCGTCCATATCGGTAATGCTACCAATGGTAGTTCCTTTTATGGATACATTAGCACCGACAACAGGACCGAAATTGTCATTTACCACGCCTGAGATTCTTCTGTTCTGCAAGATGCTCTCAACGGATTCCGTTTCTCTCACTAAGGTAGACTTATTTGTTGTTGCATAACTGTGAATGCAACAAGCACTAGTCAATAACGAAAGCATTAGCATTCGTTTCATGTGATTTTTTTTGTTTTTCATAATACTTTAATTAAAAAATGCTTCTTTCATGTTATACAGTTTAAAAAATACATATTCAATAAGTGACCCCAAAAAAGGGTTTCGTCTATAGAGTACGCTTTAATTAGTAAAAGCTTGCTATTTTATTTTACCGGTAATTTGTGCGGGACAGTCTTGCATTTCCCGCACTTCCCATACTCCGTTAAAACTGTCGTATAATACGGAAGACTGTTTCTCTTTGCGTTCATATACCTTTCCGTTGATTACCGGTTTTTCCTTTCCGTAACTGAAGGTGGTTTCTGTTTCATTATTCCGGATGTAGAGGCTTGCCGGACGTCGGGCATTCAGTTCCGCTTCAATCTTCCAGTCGCCGCATTGGAAACTGTTGTTGTTGCCGCGTTCTATCTCTATTATCCGGTTACCGTCTGCCTCCACCTGGATGATGGTGAGGATACGATTGGCCTTACAAGGTTCATAGCTGGCCGTCAGCGACCAGGGAGCTGTGAAATCTTCACCGCGTACGCCTATTTTCTTGTTGGGTTCGGCTGCAAATTTATCCGTTTGGCCGATAGTACATTTCTGTTCGCTGAACAGGCGGGCGACAGAGGTATATTTACTCTTTTTGTTACGGGTGGTCAGGGTCGATGTCGCCTCGTCTATTTCGAATTTTACCGGGCTGTGCAGCAGCCAATCCCAGCTGACCGCCTTGTCGGCTTCAAGCTCGTCATAGATAACCACAATATTGGGATGCAGCAGGAATATATGACGGCGGTATTTCTTCAGGGGAGTTTCTCCAAAGCCGTTTTCCCGCGACTGTTCAAGTTTATGATTGGCGAAGTTTTTCTGCCACATGGGGTATTCGCTGATGCCGCAATAGGCGTTGGATGCATCTCCCAGGGCATATGATATATGCTCTCCGTTGAACATGCGTACTATGTTTCCGTATGCACGCGTGGTGAATGGCTGGCCGATACCGTCAACCAGCAGGGTGTTGTGGGCGCGTGTATGGCGGTAGGACAACAGATTGTGCGGATCGGAAAAGTTCATATAATGGCCTACTGCATGATAGATGGCTTTGCCGCCGTAGTGCAGGTTGAAGGCGTTTTGATTGGAATGTGTGTGGCTGCCGGAACCGAACGGGCTGGAACGGAAGCTGAGGCTGATATTGTGTTTATAGTCTTTCAGATTGCTGTTGGCTATCATCTCACCGGTATCCTTAAACCATACGGCTTTGGGGGCATTTGAGGGTAATTCAGCCTTTCGGGGGCGTTGCAGGCTGCATGCCATGCGGAACAGACGTGTTTCGGATTCCGTTTTGTAACGGTTGTTGATGGACGAATACCAGGCTGCATAGGGGTCTCCGGTAGTACGTGCCATGAAGTCGGCAAAAGCGCTGCGAATGCGCAGGGGCTTGCCGTTGTTCTTCTCATGTCCGTCGCCGAAACCGGCGCTCAACGAACGGGGCTGCCAACTGTATAGCATGCCAAGACCGGCATTTTTATACCAGGGATGTTGCATAAAGTCTGTCTTCGTAAGATAACCGAACAAAGTGGGGACATAAGCCAGGGTAACGGCGTTGGCGCTGAAATAGCTTGTGCCGTTGTGCCATGAGCCGTCGCGGTTGAAACCGGATGCCGGAGCACGCGCCGTCCACAATTCGTAGCTGTATTCCAGGTATTCTTTGGCAAGCGGATATTTATCGTACATCACTAATGCCGCTTGCATGAAATGGCGAAATGCGAACTGCCAGAAGTGATTGTCGAAGATGTGGGTTTCTTCGTTTCCTATCATGTGTTTCTTGTAATAGAGCGAAAGGATGTCCATGATGATGCCTTCTATCTGTTTGCGCTCTTGCGGTGTGAATCGGTCATGACAATTTTCATAAGTGCATGCCAGTGTATAAATCAATTCTCCTGCGTTGAAATCGTTGTTGATGACTTTCGGGTCGGGTTCTACGGCCAGCAGGCAACGTACGTTCTGTACCATCTTTTCTGCGTATACGTCCAGTTGCAGCATTTGGTAGGCTGTATTCAGATTGTCGCATTCGGCAGCCATACGGGTGATTTGCCTGTATGGTTTGGTATCATTGGTATAGTTTGAACTGAGTGCATTGCGTGAGTCGTCAATCATGTTCTCGAATTCGGGATGGGAGCGTACGTTCTTGCGTGCTTTCTCCAGATTATCGTTCAGAAAACAATAGATGCGGGGATACGTTTTGGGGACATTACTTAGAAAGACATCGGCTTCGGGAGTGACAAATTGAGGAACACCGTCCGTTACGGTAAAACTGTAGGTTCTGCTCCAGGGAAATTCTTTGCCTTCTTTGCTTACAGAGCGCACGCGCCAATACCATGTACCGTTTTCCAGTATCTTATGCGGATTGAACATGCACCAGGGTTTGGGTTGAGATAAAACAGTGCTTGCATCCGAAAAGTCTTTGCTTCTGGAAAGGTTGAATTGCAGATAGTCTGATTGCCTGGTGCTTTGGGGAACCAATAGCGGTGTGGGATTTATATATAAAGTGTGTCCGTGCTGCGGATACGGGGTTTCCCGTACATTTTCGTGTATGCGACTGACATTTCCAGCCTGTGCAGTAATCAGTGTCAGGCAGAATGCCATGAGAATAAAAAGCTGTCTTTTCATAATTATATTGGTCTTAAAATGATTCGAAGCTAACCGATGCAAAGGTATCGGGTTGGAATGAAAACAGCTTATAATGGCGTAGAGCAAATTGTTGCTTGCGTATAAAGTGCTTGCATTTCTGTACAAAACACTTTCAAATTTGTATAAGTAAATAAAAGAATGTGTGTCAAAACTAAAATCTGCTTACTATTTGTTTTTTTTAGGCACGGATTACACGGAAAACACGGATTCACAGATTTTCTTTATTCTTTTTCTGTGAAATCCGTGTAATCCGTGCCTAAAAGAAATCGTCAAGTGTATTTTGACACATCCCCTTTTAAGATTCGTATGTTAAGTATGTCCGGATAACTATTTCCCGTATTCCGACGGCAGGCAGCCGAAGTATTTCTTAAAGCTGGTTGCGAAATAGGACGGGGTGTTGAAACCGACTATTCCACTGATTTCGGATACGGTATGCCGGCCTTCCTGTAATAGTTTGCATGCCTGGTTAAAGCGCATTTTACGGATAAAATCGTTGGTTGATTCTCCAGTCAGTGCTTTCATCTTGATGTGCAGGTTGGAACGGCTCATGCACATTTCACGTGCGAAGTCGTTGGTAGAGAATTCCACATTGTCCAGGTTTTTCTCTACAATGGCCATTGCCTTTTTCAATAGTTCTTCATCCAACGGATTGAGCGCTACTTTTTCGGGCTCTATTTCCAAAGAGTGCGAATAATGCTCAATAGCCCGGTGGCGCGTACGGAACAGGTTCTTGATTTTCGCAGCAACCATTGCCATTGAGAAAGGTTTGGGGATATAGTCGTCCGCACCCACCTGTAATCCTTCCAACTGCTCTTTCAAATCGGTTTTGGCAGAGAGTATGATGACCGGTATATGACAGGTACGGAGACTCTGTTTTATCTGTTTGCATAACTGCAACCCGTCCATGACAGGCATCATGACATCGGTCAGTATAAGGTCTGTATCCTGTTCCTTTAGGATGGCCAATGCTTCCTCACCGTTGCTTGCCTGCAATATATGATAACTTTTGCCCAATTCTTCACAGAGGTATTGGCGGATATCGGTATTGTCCTCTGCAATCAGAATGGTTTCTTGGCGTTGTTCCTCTTTGACTGTTGTCTCTTCCGTGATTTCTTCCTCTTCCGTGTCGATAACATACATATTCCGGTCGTTGGTGGTGTAGACTCGCTGCTCTTCTGTGGAGTCGGGTGCTGTCTGTCTCTCTTCCGGAAGATATGCCGACTCTTCTGTCGGGAGATAGACGGAGAAAGTGCTTCCGGCACCTTCTTCGCTTTCCAGTTCGATGCGTCCGTGGTGCAGGTCGACAAGCCGTTGCACCAATGACAATCCGATACCACTGCCTAAATGCTCGTTGTCTATCTGGTAGAAGCGTTCGAATATTTTGCCTTGTTTGTCGAAAGGAATGCCGTCTCCCGTATCTTTGACCTGGAGAAGCAATTCATGGTTCTCTTCTTTCAATGTAACGGTGATGCTTTTGCCTTCACCGGTATATTTAAAGGCATTGGACAGCAGGTTGTTTACGATAAGCTCCATGTAATCCGGGTCGCATAGAATCTCACGCCCTTCCGCGTTGGAGTGGAGGTTGTAGGCTATCTGCTTGCGTTGTGCCAGACGTTCGTAGAACGAGAAATCTTTTTCGATTACGTTATGTATGGGATTGGGCCTGACTTTCAGATTGAATACGCCCAGTTCGGCACGGCGGTAGTCCATTAGCTGATTAACCAGATGCAGCAGGCGGTTGGTGTTTTTTTGTACATATTCCAACTGTTTGTGTAGCCAGCGGTCGCTTACTTTATCCAGCATTTCCTGTACCGGAGCCAGAATAAGGGTAAGCGGAGTACGCAATTCATGGGAAATGTTGATGAAAAAGCGCAGTTTCATTTCATTCACCTCTTTCTGACGCTCTTTATCCATACGTTCCATTTTCAGCTGCGCTTCCATGCTTTTGCGCATCCAGAAGTAGCGGAATATAAAGACTGTGACGGAAACAAAAGCGGTGGCGAATAGCAGGGAGGCCCACCATGTCTTGTACCAGACGGGTAGTACCACGATTTCCAGTTCGGTAGGTGTCTCATTCCATTTGCCGTCGCTGTTGGCGGCTTTTACAAGGAAATGATAAGTTCCTGCCGGCAGGTTGGAATAAGATACGGTACGTAGGACATTGGAATAGTACCAATCCCGGTCATAGCCTTTCAGCATATAGGCAAATGTGTTCTGATTGCCCGATATATAGTTTGACACGACAAAATCAAGCGAAAACATGGATTGCTTGCTCGATAATGTGATGCTCTTCGTATTGCTGATGCTGTTCTGTAGTATTCCGGTGCCGTCGTTGGGGAAAACCGTCTGATTGAACAGATGCAATTTTGTGATAAGGACCGGAGGAGTATAGGGATTGTCTACTATTTGTTCCGGGTGGAATGTGGTAATGCCGTTGATGCCGCCGAAGTACATTTGTCCTTCTGCGGTCCGGTAATAGGCATTGTTGGTAAACTGGTTGCTTTGCAGTCCGTCATTGTTGGTGTAGTTGCGGAATTTTTCGGTTTCGGGATGAAAACAACTCAGTCCTTTGTTGGTGCTCAGCCACAGTTTGCCGTACTCGTCTTCCAATATTCCATGGATGACGTTATTGGGAAGTCCGTCGGCAACGGTATATTGCTTATATTCTTTCCGGGCTTCGTCAAAACGGAAAAGTCCGCTTCGTGTTCCTATCCAGAAAATTCCGTTATACGCTTCGTAAATGACATTGATAGCTTTATGTTTTATGGGGCATGCCTTTGGCAATAGGGGGCATACCGATAGTCCGTTTTCATGTTCCGTATATATGTCCAGTCCCTTTTCTCCGCTCAGCCAAAGACGTTGTTTGCTGTCGCGCAGGATATATTTGAATTCGTCCAGACCTAAAGGCTGTCCGTTGCTCAGGGAGGTAACGGGAGTGAATGTCTTTTGCCGGGGATTGAAACGTAGAAGATCCGACATGCCGGTCAGCCATAAATCACCGTTGACAGCCGGTTCTATATCGTACAGATTTCTCGTTTCCCTGCTATTGAACGTTTCGATACGGCCGGAATTGCGGTGCAGGATACTGAGTCCGCCGGTATGAGTACCGATATAGACCAGATTCTGGGTATCATCTATATATATGGCTTTTATGTCATTGGAAGCCAGTCCTTCTTTCTGCGTGTAATTTGTAATTTGATGTGTTTGCGGGTTGTAGTAGTTTATGCCGCCGTTGTTGGTACCTATCCAAAGTCCTTTTTGGGAGTCCTCTTTAATACATTCAATGGTATTGTGGCTCAGCAAACTCCCTTTTGTTACAGGCAGGATGCTATGAAAACGGTTCTTCAACGGGTGATAATAGTTTAACCCACCGTAGTATGTGCCTAACCACATTCCTTTTTGAGAGTCCATAAAGATGTCACGGACGGATGTTTGTGAAAGGCTGCCGTTGATTTCCGAATTGCTGGTATAGTTGTCGAAAGAATCGGTTGCTTCATTGTAGATGTTCAAAGAATTGATGCTGCCTATCCATAGGACGTTTTGGGAATCGAGTGTCAGTGAGCGGATGTAGTTGGAACTGATGCTTCCTTTTTTTCCGGGAATATGGACGTAGTTGGTTATTTCTTTGCTTTGCGGGTTGATTTTGTACAGTCCGTTTCCCTCTGTTCCTATCCACAGGCAGATTGGGGATTGTTGCAGAATGGCGAGAATCTGTTTGCCTTGCAGTTCATCAGGCATTATATGTTCAAGGGTGTTGTGTGGAATCGAGTAGATGAATATTCCTTGATAACTTCCTATGTATATATTGTCTCCTTGTCTGGAGATGGTTGTGGGAGACACGGATGAGAGCGAAGGATGCAGGGGAGCGTTTGAGAACCGGCGGGTTTCGGTATCAAAAAGCAGAAGTTGCTTGTCATTACCGTCGGTGAACAGAAATAACCGGTGTTCATCGACTTCCACGATATTGGTAATTGGTGTGTTCTTTTTATTTTTCTGATAGGTATAATTATAGAATTTATCCTGTTCTGCATCATAGAGTGACAACCCTTCTTGTGTGCCTGCCCATAGCCGTCCTTGCGAATCGGTTGTGCATACCCTGATTATATTGCTGCCGATGCTGTATGGATTCTGTTCGTCATTTTGGTATACGGTAAAATCGTAACCGTCGTATCTGTTCAGTCCGTCGTAAGTGGCAAACCACATATTGCCCTGCTTATCCTGAGTGATGTCGAAAACTGTATTTTGCGACAGTCCTTCGTTTACTCCGAGGTGAATAAAATTTATGCGGTTGGCAATTTGAGCATGAAGTGGAGATATGAATGTCCAAAGCAATGCGAGTAATAGAACGGGTTTCATCATGGTTTATTAACGCGTAAGGTTGTTCTTATACAACAAAGATACGAATAAATCTTCATTTTTACCGGAGATTTTGTAAAAATGAAGATTTATTATCAAGCGGAATGCAGTATCATCAGTATGCGATTGTTTCGTCTGTTGCTGTCAGCGGGTTATACGGGTGGATGCAGGCTGGTAGTCTGCTTGTTCCGTAACGGTGTAGTCCCCGTTTACCTTGTCGTAGAGTATGGAAGCGTCCGGACAGGCAGGCATGTAGGGTTGTCCGTTCAGGACAGGAGATGTATCTCCGTAGTGGAAAGAGGATTTCTTCATGCTGTGCGTCACGTTTAGCATGGCAGGCGAGGATGCGTCTAATTCTGCTTCTATGGTCCAATGACCGCAAGTCAGGATATTCCCCATTTGGTGTATTGGGGTAGGAGTGTCATTGTCGGTTTTTATCTGGATGATAGCAAGGATACGTACTTTTTCTTTTCCATCAATACAAGCCGTCAGATGCCACTGGTTAGGATAGGTGGTATCGGACGAACTGGCGGGTGGTACAGTAAAACGGTCGGTCTGCGACAGGGTTATCTGTTCATTGCTGAACAGGCTGGTGGTGGCGGTGAAAACTTTCTCTGTGTTACAAGTGGTTACTGTTTGCAGGTTGTTGTCGATACTGAACTTGGTGGGGCTGTGCAACAACCAATCCCACCGTGCGGTTTCTTTGGCTTCCAGTTCGTCGTAGAGTACTACGATGTCGGGATGCAGCATCAGTACGTGCCGACGGTATCGGGTGAGTGGTGTGGGTCCGAAACCATTTTCGGGCGTTTGCGTGATGCCGGCGGCTTCGAAGGCAGATACCCACATGGGATCCTTGCTGATTCCGGAATAGGCTTTCGAAGCATCTCCCAGACAATAGGAAATGTGTTCGCCACCCATGGCACGTACAATGCAGCCGTATCCTTCGGTGGAGAAAGGCTGCCCGATGCCGTTGACCAGTATCGTGTTATGGGCGCGGGTATGACGGTAAGACATCAGGTTGTGGGCATCCGAGAAGCTTGTGTAATAACCGCTGCTACGGTAGACATCCGTGCCACGGTACAGCAGATTGAAAGCATTCTGGTTGGACACGGTGTGGCTTCCCGAACCGAATGTGCTGGAACGGAATGCCAGAGCCAGATCGTTTTCCGTATCGGTGAGATTGCTGTGTATGGCTACTTCACCTGCATCTTTGTACCAGACGAGTTTCGGCGTGTCTTCCGGCAATTGTGTGCTATAGCCGATGTGGCTGCTTGCCATGCGGTAGAGCCGCATATCGGAATCGCGGACCAGTGTTTTTGCCGCTTGTTGTGCATACCAGCCCGCATATCCGTCGCCTGCCTCGCGTGCAAGGAAGTCGGCAAAGGCGGCATATTGGTAGGTTGCCGCAGTGTATTTTTCACTACCGTCGCCGAAACCGATGTTTTTGCTTTCGGGCGGGCAGGTAAAGGCGAGCGACTGTCCGGCATTCCGATACCAGGGATGCAATAGAAAGTCTTTGTGTGTGATGTACGAAAGGAGCATCGGCATGTAGAACAGGGTACGTGCGTTGTTGTTGAAATATCCCGTTCCGTTGTGCCATACTCCGTCCCGGTTGAATCCTGAAGCCGGAGCGCGGGCGGTCCATAATTCGTAGTAGTACTCCATGATTGGCAGCACTTCGCTTTTGTAGTTGTCATTGTCGTATAGCAGAAAAGCAGCCTGAAAGAGTATACGGAGATTTTGTTGCCAAAAGTGGTTGTCGAAGATATGATTTTCCTGAATGCCGCACTGTTGCGGATAGTAGTGATGCAGTACACGCATCAATAACTTTTCTGTATTCTGGCGTTCTTCGGCAGACAGCCGGTTATAGAGCAGGTCATAAGGTTTGAGAAAACAGAAAGCGATGTCGGTACTCCTGAAATTGTCGGCAAACAGGGTGGCGTCGCTTGCCGGAGTATCGGTTAACAGTTGCAGCAGTTCATGCAGTCGTTGGGCATATTTTTCCTGTTGTGTCAGGTAGTATGCCTGGTAAAGGTCTTGGATGTATTTCTTTAGGTCTCCGATTTGGTCGTAAGGGTTGACGATAGTTGTCAGGTCGGCATCGACGGCATTGTCGGCATTACCTGTCAGCCGTTGGTATTCGCTATGTGAGGTTACTTCTTGCCGGGCTGTCTGGATACGGTCGTCCAGAAAACAATAGAGGCGGGGGTAGGTGTGAGGGGCGTTTTTTTGAAATGTATCGAAAGGGGGAGTGACAAAAACGGGAGTGGTTTCTTTCACTTCAAATGTGTAGCTTTCGCTCCATGTCTCTTCAGTGCCGTCGGCAGTGATGTTGCGGAAACGCCAGTACCATGTTCCGTTTGCCAACTGTTTATGGGGGTTGAACATACACCATTCTACAGGTTCGGAAATGAGTGTTTCGGGGGTATCGAAGTTCTGGCTGCGTGAAAGGGAGAATTGCAGTTTTACACCGGTTTTCATGGCCTGCGGCACAATGAGGGGAGCGGGGTTCAGATAAAGTTCGTTGTCTGCTTTTGGGTAAGGCTGCTCCCGAATCTTGTCATGGTAGGCATCGGGCATTTCGGAACTGTCGGTACCGTCGGTGGCAGGCAGTTTGGGCATTGCGTCGTCATGGCAGGCACTGAATATCAGTAGGGCGGTAGAAAGACTGACTAATAGTTGCAGACAGGAACTTGTTTTCATAATGGTAGATTCTAAGTTGTTGCAGATACTTTGGGAATAGTGGCTTGTATGCTGGAAAGAATGAAGAAAGGCAAGGTATAAAGGGGCCTTGCCTTTCTTTTTTTATGACTGCTATTAAGGTCGGATTTAATTTATAGCTTTAAATATGGTGATTATAGGACGGATATTTACATTGGAAGGTGCATAACGATATATTTGATTATAAGTTTCTGCCGGTATTTGTTCTTTGTTTTCAGGAGCTGCTGTTGTACGTTGAAGTTGTATGCCGTATAAGTTTTTTGCATCGCAGGCTGTACTTGAGATAATATTGGCTAATCCTGAGCCATTTGCTCCGGTGCTGAATAAACCGCTCCAAATGTTTGATTGATTTTGGTAGGCAGTGAGATAGGCTTGTGCTAATTTCTCATTTTTTGTAATAGCTGGGAAATTTATTTCTGCATTATTAAAGTAAGTAATTGCTTCATTTCGACCTATGGTGATTTCAGTCATCTCCAATAATTGGCAAGCGGAGGGAATATACCATTGGCTTAGATTATTAGCATTAATGGGATTGGAAGTATTCCACTGCGTCCAATCATTAAAGCCATCTCCGACATTTTCAATCAGAGATTTGGTATAAGTAAAACCATTATAATCTTTAAACCAAGCATTATTTACGTTTATAGTATTTGACAGATTAAGTTCTCCTTCTGTTATATTAGTACGTGCTGTACTGATGTTTGTCAGTGCCATAGCATACCCATAGATTTTCATGCCATCTTTACCATATTCAGAATTATCTGTTTTATCTTTTGCATCAGCGAAGATAATGCCTATACTTTTTTGTTCTCCTTCAGCATTGTAAGTATCTCCCCAAGTTCCATCAGCATAGAGGTATTGTCCTACTTTCGGTGCATTCGGGTCTTCCTTTTCTCCGTCAATGGTTACATCTACATTGATGTCTTCTTCTTTGGAAAGGTTAGCTTCACCGTTAATTTCAGTATTCGGTTTAACTGTAAATCCGGCTTTGATAGTTCTTTCCACAGGAGTCTGACTTTCTGCAACATTGAACTTTATTTGGATGTCGCTATTAAACTTTGGTTCTGGCATTGTAGGATCTTCAATGAACAAATATGTTGAGAAATAAAGAGCATCATCCGCTTCTCTTGTAACTCCGGTTGCTTTTACGGTAGTCTTGGTTCCGGCAGCTTTGCCTGTCAGCATGTTGAATTCTCCCGGCATGTTGAATTCAATGTCCATTGTCGTAATCTGGTCTTTCCATTTGTCGTCAGCAGTAGGCTTCAGATTCAGTTGGGCGAAGGGGCGTTTCAATGCTATGCTCGGCGCTTCCGAATCTGCAATCATATCTTTGGACAATACACCGCAGAACGCATCGGCAGCGGCATTGTTGAAGAGTTTGACATTGTTGGCTGCGTCGGTTTCGTCTACCTTAACGCTGATGGCTTGCAGATTGGCGGTGTTGTAGTATTTATCGGCATATTTGCCTTCTGCTTCATTGGCATTTAAGTCTATATAATCAGCCCAAAACAGACAACTGTAGTCTATGCCGCTCTCTACCGAAAATGTGAATGAAATTTTGGTATCATCCGCACCTACCGGCTTTTCTATACGGGTAATTTCAGATTTGTCCTGATTGTTCACAACAGAAAGGATACAGCGTAACTGATTGTCATTAATTACGTTGTCTACACCTACGTTACGTGTTGCTGCTCCGGCAGGTATTTGTGCCGTAACAGTCACTTCTTTTGGGGTTCCGTTTTGAGTGGAGATAATCTCCTCTTCACTGCAAGCTGCAAAACAACCGATGAATGCAGCCATTACGATGTTTAATAATCTTCTTTTCATAATCTTAGAAAAATTAAAGTGTTATATAATTATTGTTGTTTCTTATTCTACAATCAAGTCTTCATCGATTGTTCCGTCAAAACCGGGGTCGATACCGATGCCGCCGGAAGGGTCGGCGGTCAGGAAGTTAGAATGCTTCACAATACGGTCGCCTTCTTTGCAGGCAATTGTAAGGTAAGTGCGTGCCAATAGTTTTTCTTTGCTGTCCAGCAACTCTACGGCAATAGGTATCTCACCGTTTTCCGGTACGAATACATAGTCGAATGCAGCACTTATTTCTTTTGTTCCTGCGGCAGGTACGGTAAGTGTACGGTTGAACGTGATGTATTGCAGACCGTGCTTGCTGACACCGTCCAATGTGTGGAAGCCGGTATTGTAAAAACCTAAATAGCGGACGCGCAGATTGTATTTGTCACCGGCTTTTGCACCGTCTGTCATAAATTTTTCAACGTCATTGGCGATTAATTCGTAACGGGCTGTAGGACGTTTCATTTCTGGATTTAAAGTAATCGAGGCATTCCACTGGTTGCGGTATTTGCTTAGGTTCAAGTCCTGGCAAGAATAGAGCACATCTTTATACTCGGTGTTTCCACGATAGGTCTCGGGAGAGATTACCGGTGCCAGTGTAGTGGTATTGTAATAAAGATCCTCATCGCTGTCAATGCCTACGTAGTCTGCCCATATTACCAACTGATAGTCGCGTGCGTGGAGTTTCATGCTGATTTCCGCGTTCAGTTGTGGTGCATCGGTTATATCTTTGTAGATAATCTGTCGTTTGGAGAGGATACGGTTCTGGTAAGCATCCACGATGATACGGTGGCGATGTCCGGCATCGGCACGGGTGAGGAGTTTGTTTTCTGCACCATTCTCTGCTTCCGGCTTCAATTGCAGTGATAAATCGATGTTTATGTTCACTTCGGTGGGGTCGATGCCCGGTTCGCCGTCTTCTGTCAGTTCGGGATGTTCGTAGAGACTGCATGCCGTTATTAATGCCGGCAGCAATAAAAGAAGACAAATGCTTTTGACAAACGGTAAATATATGTTCTTTTTCATGACTTTTTCGGATATTAGAAGCGGTAAACCAATGATGCGCCTGCGCGGGTAATCCCCCAGTAATTACGTTTACGGGTATCCAGTTTGGCACCGTTTTCTATGTTGTAATAAGTATTGTATTTCATGTTGGCATAGCCTGCACCAAGTGTGAATTCGGCTCCCCAATGTCTGGAGAAAGGCAGCTTATAGCCGTAGCTGATACCGGTGCCAAGTAAAGGCCATTTCTCTGTCTGGTAACGTGTATCTTCCCATTTCAGATTAAACCAGGCTGCATGAACATGCAAACCGAAAAAATGACCTTTTCCCGCCGATTTTAACCACCAGCGTCCTTCAGGCTGGAAAGCGATGGTGCGTAACCCGTGCTCGCGTTCGATGTCACCGATACTCCACATAACCGGAAAGTCAATGGAGATGTGGCTGTGTACTTTAACTTCCACAGCCAGGTTTTGTACGGCTACGGCAAGGAAAGGAAGATTGGTTTTCAGGACAATATAGCTTCCTGAACCTTCAGACCGGGTTGAGTTCTTTGATTTTATTTTATTTTTTGATGATGCCTGTTGCCCAGTTCTACTTTTGGACATATTGTCAAGAGAGGTCTGTGCCGTTTTTTTTGAAACTGCATTTTTGCCTTTCAGTTCGGTTTGCATCTCTTCCCAAGACTTGTATACGGTTTCTGCCGGTGAAGCGGAAGTTTGCATACGGGGCTTTCGGGGAGTTTGTGCCCAGATGGACAAGGAAGCCGTCAGGCATACTATGAAGACAATTCCTCGTTGCATATATGTATCAGGTTTCATATTTTTTTGTTTATTAGATTTCCAGTTCAGGTAATTTGTCTCGTAATGTCGTTTCATAACCGTCTTCGCGCACTATGGTTACTTCACCGTCGTAGGTTACTGCCGCATCGTATTGGGGTCTTGGAAAACGTACGTCGAATGAAGGCTTGCCTTCGGAAGATACATTGGCCTTGATTATCCAGCTTCCCATTTTGATACTGCCGTCTTTCAGACGCTGCGGCACGGCAAACGGTTTGTCCGGCGTAGTCTTGTTGACATGTGTATTGATAATGGTGACAAAGCGGTACACTTTATGTTTGCCTGAAGTAGCGGTAAAATGCCAATGGTTGGGATACTTCTTGAAGTTACCTTTATCATCTGCACGTAGCCAGTTTACAGCAGGCGTGAAGAATTGGCTGGTGGTATCGGTTTTCAGTTCGTCGCTTCCCAGAAGGTAGGCGTCGGAAACACCGTTCTTGCTGGTGGCCTGTACGTGTACGAAATCTTTTTCCCTACCTACATTCATCGGGTTGGTTACCGTGTGCAGCAGGTAGCTCCAAGTAACGGGTTCTTCCGCTTCGAGTTCGTCGTAAATAAAGGTAAATCCGGTCTTGCCCAATTCTACGATATGACGGCGGAATGTTTTCAGCTTCACGTCATCCCAGCCGGCTTCCGGACTGAAAGTAAGCTCTTCTTTTCGGGCTCTTGCCAGCCAGTTTTGGGAAATGACTTTCCCGTAGGCGTTGGAAGCATCTCCCAATATATAACCTATCTTTTCACCTACGTAGTAACGTGGAATCCAACCGTAACCTTCGGTTCCGATGCGTTGTCCGATGCCATTCACAAGAATTGTGTTATGTGCACGCGTAGCACGGTGGCTGAACATACTGTGGCTGTCGATAAAACTGATGTGATGGCCGCTGCTGTAGAAAAGCGGCTGTCCCGACCAGAAAGTGTTAAACGCATTCTGATTGGCAAGTGCATGCGAGGTGCTTCCGTAAGGACTGCTCCGGAAACTGATCATGGAGCTGCGTCCCAAGCGTTCCAGACTGGTGGAGAATGAAGCAAGCCCGGTTTCGGGGAAAACATATCCGAATGGCATATCCTTGAGTCCGGGACCTTCGGGCAACGGCTTGTTGCATTGCAGACGGAACCAGCCCAGACCGGCTTCTTTGCTTACGTTGTCCTCGGTTAATATATCGGCACGGCCTGCCTGAATGGTGCGGACATAGCTGGCGGCATACGTATTGCCCGTCATACGTGCCAAAGCATCTGCATAACCCACTCTGGAGCCTCTGGGGCGTGTAACGTTGAGATGAGCGCTTCCGTTTCCGGCTGATTTGGAGAAAGGCGGCTGCTGGTAAATAACATACATGGCATTTCCCTGATACCATGGGTCGCTGAAAAAGTCGAAACCGGAAATACGGCTGTAGAAGTAGGGAACCTCTATCAGCGTACGGACATTGACGATGAAATAGGAGTCTCCGTTGTGCCAGCCTCCATCTTTATTCAGTCCGGGGAAACGGGCTACCCAGAGGTTGTAGCAATAATCCACCCATGTGTCGGCTTCTGGCAGTTCGCCATATACGGTAAAAGCAGCCATTGTAAAGATGCGGAAAGTCATTTGCCATACATGGTTGTCGGCAATATGGTTCTCCAATCGGTTATTGAAATTAGCGAACATTTTGCTGCCGTTTACTTTTATGGCATCCAGCAGCATTTTGCGGGTGTCGGCATCAAGCAAATCGTATAAAGTATCGTAAGCGGTGGCACAAAGAGATACGAATGTGGCGGCGTTGAAATCGCCTACAATATTCTTGTCGCCGCTCCAACTCAGCATTTCCTTGATACGTTTCATGGCTTCATCGGAATAGCGACGGTCTTTAGTCAGCAGATAGGCGCGTATCAGTACATCTACATTGATTTCTTCATTGTCGATGATGCGGCGGCTTTCGCGCGTCAACATAGATTGGCGTTGCGAAGGATTGGTGAGTTTCTCCGCCAGTTTGCTGTTGATATCTTTGGTGGTTTTCATAGGAGTGGCGAGTGCTTTATCCGCACGCGTGATAAAGCTTTTGCGGTCTGCGCTTCCGGCACTGCGCCTGATGAGGTTGTCCCAATCGTTTTTATCCATATAGACGCGCGGATGTGCTTTGGGTAATCCGGCAAGTACGGTTTTCAGTGCCGGCGGACAAAACTTTCGGGCATTTTTTCCGATTGTGACTTGTTGTGTGCTTGCCCAATATGTTTTACCATTTACAATGTAGCCGAACTGCCAATGCCATACACCGGGAGCAAGGTCTTTTTCCGGATTGAAAAACGGCCAGCGTGTTTCTACTTGCGTATTTCCTTTTTTAAAACCGGGATCTTGTGACCAGCGCAACGCATAACGTAATTTGTTTTTGTCGGTTTTGGTACGTGCGGCTTGCGCAATCAAAGCTTTCAATGTTTTGTCTTGTGTATCAAGGTCGACAAGAAGCGGCCATTGGAAAGATATGCTCCGGTCACTTATTACGGCTTTGTCTTGCGGATATGGAGTGGCTCGCATTTCGTGCATCAATGTGGTATCGGTCAGCCGGATACGGGCAGGGTCCTGTGCTTCTACCGTTATGTTTGTTAGAAATAGTATTACTGTAAATAAGGTTGTTCTCATAAATATATTGTTTTGAATATTTTTCTCTGTCGGCAAAGCTATAGTATTTATTGCAGTAGCAATTTTTGCCTTGTCTATCAATTGTTTGACATTGGTGATTTTCCTTTTAATTTCGTTCGGGTTTCTTACAATTTTGTTTAATAATCGCTTGTATAAACACCTATAGCGTTAATATCCAGGGTTATTTACTCCTTCCAGTTTACCATTAATCTGTAGTTCATCTTCAGGAATCGGAAACAGTTCGTGCTTTCCTTTCTTGAAGTTTTGATAGGCAGGGTAGGCGGTATTGGTAGAAGTGTTGACTGCCGTATTTTCTCCGAATAGAGTCAGTGCTTCCTTTAATATACCCCAGCGGATAAGATCGAACTTACGCTGTCCTTCGAAAGCCAGTTCAAAACCACGCTCCCAATAAAGGGCGGTACGGAATTTGCCGGCATCGTCGTTATCATCGATGAAGTCGAGCTTTTTCATAAGTTCATGGGTCTTGAACAAACTTTTATAGTTGCGGGCAGTAATTTCTGTGGCACCGGCACGCTTGCGTACACTGTTCAGAAGTTCCCAGGCTTTGGCTGTATTGCCTGTTTCATTATAAGCTTCAGCCGCCATCAGTACGACATCCGCATAGCGCAACATGCAATAGTTGACGTCTGTATAGTTGGGGTCTTTATAGCCGGCAGGCATCCATTCACGTCTCCATTTTGCTGGAGTCCAGTTTCCTTTTTTCTTTGATAAGTCTGTCTTTTCGTGCATGCCGGTTTCTTTATTCCATGTCCAGCTATGCCTTCCGATGGCGACATCCCGGCGTGTATCCTGTGCCTCATAGAACTCATACCATTCGGGTATGGCGCGGTAGGAAACCGCTGCACGTCCCATTACTTTGTTCGCGTCTGCCGAATTTGCCGGTGCGTCTGCAAATATACCGATATAGGTTCCCCAATACCCTTTAGTGCCGGGATAGTAGAAAGATACTTCAAACAGGCTTTCCCGGTTGTTCAGAATGCCGGCAGAGAAACTTTTGAACAATTCTTCGTATCCGCCGTTATAAAAACCGTGATACTGTCCTTTTTCGGATTGAAAAGCTTCCCACTCGCTGATAACCGAATTAAAATATCGGGTGCGCAGCGTTTCGCCAGGGCGGGTCGTTTTGCCGTCCAGTTGCAGGCTGTATCCGGCGCGGGTCAGCAACACGCGCATCAGCAAAGCACGTGCGCTTCCTTGGGTGGCACGTTCGGGGGAAGAACTGTCATTGGCCCATTTCAGGTGTTCTTTAGCGAAATCGAGATCTTTGATGATTTGTTCGTATATTTCTTCGCGTTCTGTACGCGGTTTATACGAAGCCTCATAATCCGTTGTATAGTTTGTACTAAAAGGTACATCACCCCAATAGCGCACCAAATCGAACGCAGCTTGTGCACGTAAGAATTTCGCTTCGGCTACGAACGCTTGCAATACTTCGCTTTCACTATATCCGTCCATATTCTCGATACCCGCAATGGTATAATTGGCACGGTTGATTTGCTGGTATTTTCCTACCCATACCGCGTCTACCCATGTGTTGGCGGGACGAATGGTATAATGGCAGATATCACGGCGGGTGTTGTCGCTATTGGTTCCGCTGGCATAGTATGTATCATCGGAGCAGGGAAAAGCCATGCCGTCCTTATCTCCATAAATAGTGGGCAGTACGCTGTAGATTCCCAATACCGCCATGTCAGCCTGTTTATCGGTAATGAAGAAGTCTTTACGTTCGTAAGATGAATCGGGAGATTCGCTTAAGGTATCTTCGCAGGCAGTGTTGATGCACATGCTTGCCAATAAGAAGCAGATAGTATATAACGTATTATTTCTTTTCATGGTTGTATGTTGTTTAGAAAGTGATGTTAAGTCCGAATACATACGAGCGGTTACGGGGATAAGCGCCATAGTCCACACCCGGTGTCAGGTTGTTGCCTTTGGTGGATACTTCGGGATCAAAGCCGCTATAGGGTGTCCATACGAAGAGGTTACTGCCTGTAAAGTAAAGGCGGAGACTTTGAACGTTAAACTTACGTAGCTTTTTACGGTCGAAAGTATATCCCAGGCTTAGATTGCTCAGTCTTAGGAAAGAGGCGTCTTCTACTGCCCATGAGTGTATGTATTTGTCGCCTGCTTCCATATCATATATACATGCAACTGTTTTTCCGGCGTTGATTGCTGCCATTTCTGCCGGGTCGGTTATCGGTTGTCCTTCACTGTTGACAGTCATCCAGCGGTTGCTGCTATTGGCTATGTCCAATACGCTGTAATTGGTGGTGGCTGTTTTGGTGTTGGTCAGTTTGGTTGCATTCAGCACCTCACCGCCATAGCTGAAAGTGAAGAAGAGGCTAAAATCCCATTCTTTGTATTTGAATTGGTTGTTCAGACCACCGTAGAAGTCGGGATTGGCATTGCCGATGACAGTCATGTCCGAGTCGTCGATGATTTTGTCTCCATTCCGGTCTTCAAATTTCCACATACCGGGGCGGACGTCGTTGCGGTTAAACGTGCCGCTCATGTAAGGAACACCTTCTTTCAGGGTATATGTCTGGTTTTTGGCATCATAATCAAAGTCCTCTATCTGATATAATCCTGACGTTTTGTAACCATAGAATTGTCCGATGGGCTTGCCCACCTCGATTTTATGTGTTTTCTGGTCATAACCGAAACGGGCTTCTTCAAGGAAATACCGTTCTCCGGATAGAGCTTCAATCTTGTTGCGGTTGTGAGATATGTTGAAGTTTGTGGTCCATGTAAAGTTTTTCTTCTGTATATTGACGGAAGTAACGCTGAGATCAAAACCGATGTTGCTGGTCTTTCCGATATTCCGCATCATGGTTTTGTGTCCGGAAGAGGTCGGTACACGTGAATTCAGTAGCAGGTTGGAGCTTTTGTTGAGGTAAAACTCCGGAGAAACAATTATCCGTTGTTCCAAAAATCCCATATCTATGCCGATATTCAATGTTTTGTTCGATTCCCATTTAAGGTCGGCGCTGGGAATTCCGGATGTGGCGTATCCCGGTGACAGTGATTCACCGATAGGATAGCGGGTGGAGGTTAGTAAATCAAGCGATGTATAGCTTGCTACGCGGTTATTGCCGGCCAAACCGTAACCTATTCTGAGTTTCAGATCGGAGAAAAGATTCAGTTTTTTGACGAATTCTTCTTCGCTCATGCGCCATGCAACGGAAACAGACGGGAAAAAGCCCCACTTGTTATGGTCGGCAAATTTGGAAGAACCGTCGGTACGCACTGTGGCTGTCAGCAGGTACTTTTCCCGGAAGTTATAATTGGCACGTGCAAAGAAAGAGAGCAAACGGTCGTCGTCGTTGACGCTGGAGCGTATTTCGCTCGGAGTTCCCAAGTTCATGTCGTTCAGTCCGATGTCATTATTCGGGAAATTGGTAGCATACGCTCCTAAGTATTTGGCCCAGCGTGAAATCCACTCTTGACCCGCCATTACATTCAGTTTATGAATCTTGCCTCTATAATCGTAAGTGAATACATTGGAGGTCTGGAAACTGCCGTTTTCGTTGTAGGCAATGTTTCCGTTGATACTGGAGCGTTTGCCGGTAACGGACTTTTCTCCGTAGAATATATCCTGACGTGAAATTTGATAACGCATACCGGTACTGTTACGGAAGCTGAACCGTTTGGTGAAATTGAAAGTAAAACCACCGTTTGCCTGCATACTGCGTATCTTTCGGATTTTAGTCTCTTCTTGTGCGGAGAGGATGGGACTTTGCATGGGATTGGATTCATCGTCAATCAGGTCATCGTCTCCCGTTATCAAGTCGCGGTCATTACCGCTCAATGAGTTGACAGGACGGTATTGTAATATATGCTCCATTTTATTGAAGCGGTTATTACCTTCTGAAGTTCCCATGCCGTATGTTTTCGATTCATCGTAATTGAGGCGTGCGTTTGCCTGAAAGCGGCTGGAAGCTTTGTGTGAGATGTTAAAGGATATGTTATGGCGATCCATACCGCTTTTTATCATGGCGCCCAAATCTTTTACGTAGTTATAGGAAAGGCTGTATTTCAGTTCTTTATTCCCGCCGGAAATATTTATGCGGTAATTCTGGGAGGTTGTTACTCGTCCGAATGCTTCTTCCTGCCAGTCTACACCTTCCCGGTTTCCATAATTCTCGTCTATCTCCCGGAAAGAGCCGTAAGCATTCTGGAAACGCCGTACGCCACTTTCGCCATATAAGGCGAGATTGCGTTCGTAATCGAGCAATACATACTCCTTGGATGACAATACATCGAGTTTTTTGCTTACCTTCCGTATACCTATATAACTGTTAAAACTGACATTCATTTTAGAAGCGTCCTTAGCGCCTTTCTTTGTGGTAATCACTACTACGCCGTTGGCTCCGCGTGCTCCGTAAATAGCAGTGGAAGAAGCGTCTTTCAGGATGTCTATGGTTTCGATTTCACCGGGATCCAGGCTGTTCATGCCGTCTTCGCTGGGGAATCCGTCAATAACGTAAAGCGGTTCGTTACTTTGGGTAATGGAGATGCCGCCACGTACACGGATCGATACAGATGCTCCCGGTTCGCCTTCGCTTTGCATGACTTGTACACCTGCCACGCGTCCTGCCAGTGCTTGTGCTACGTCAGAAGTAGGGGTTTGCATCAGGTCTTCATTTTTCACAGACACTACGGAACCGGTCAGATCGCTTCGTTTGCTTGTTCCGTAACCGATGACAACAACTTCGTCCAGAATCTTACTGTCTTCTTGCAAAGTCACATTGATTTGTTTTTGTCCTTTTACCGCTACTTCCTGTGTTCTCATTCCTATATAGGAAATTACCAGTACATCTTTGGCAGGGTTATTGACTTTGAGGGTGTATTGCCCGTCGATATTGGTGATTGTTCCAACTCCCGTACTTCCTTTTATGGAAATGTTGGCGCCGATAACTTCCAGCCCGGTATTGTCTATGACTTTTCCGGTAACGGTGAAATCTTGAGCGTGAATACCCGGTATGCAGAGTAAGCAGGCCATTACAAGGACGATTCTTCGGATGTTTTTCATATGGAATCTATGATAGTAATAACAATTTGTTTTTGCGTTTGCTAAATTAGGTTCTTTCCCATTTAATCGCTTTTTAGTGTGTGTTGTAATTCTACAGTATCGTTGATTTGGCTTTTAGTTCTGTCCAGTTTTCTTATATTTTTGTAGAAAAAGTATGGGACAGGTATATAAAAACAGCCTGGGTTTACGTATTCAACGTAATCCCAGGCTGTTTTTACGGGTATTTGCGGGGGCTTGTTTACCGATTGTTTTTTATTCCGCCAAAGTCGCCCTTCTACTTCAGTCCGAAATAATTTTCTCCTTCTCCGTCGATAGGACTTATGACGGGAATATTCCCTCCTGCGGCAGTCAGGATTACGCTTTCTCCTTTCTTTAAATCCAATAGGTACTCACCCTCTTTTTGCAGGGTCAATGTGGCATTGCCTGCCTTTACAACCGGATTTGCCATATCGGTGCGTAGGATACACGGTTCTCCGGCAAGGCTTTTGATACGGATGAAGCTTGTCTTTCCGCCTTTCCGCACAGCGGATACGAGGAAAGCGCCTTCGGTTCTCAGGTCCTTGAACTGTACATCTTTCCATTGGGAAGGTACGGCAGGGAACACACGTATCTTTCCGCCCCAGCTTTGCAGCAACATATCGTGTATGCACTGTGCGCCCGACAACGGGGTCTCGATAACCGGTCCGCTTTCCATATACATGGTGTTGGGGCGCAGGGTGCGGGCAAACAGGCCGTTGAGTTTCTCCAGCGCCTTGTCTCCCTCGCCGAATGCCGCATACAGCGAAGAAGCCCCCGTATAAGTATATCCAAGGATATTGCCCGGCAGGCTGTGCCAGTGCTCTACGGATTTTTCCATAAGTTCCTTGCTGCCGTTCTGCTCGGCATTCAACAGGTAGAGCGGATAGAACATCAGCAGGTGCGAGTAGTGGCGGTGCGAGCGGCTGAAAGGTACATCCTTGCCTATCATCATGCCGTTTTCGTCTTGCGGGTAGTCGGTCAGGTATTCTGCAACTTGTTTCCAGCGGGGTATCAGCTCGTCATCGACAGATAGAATCCTGCTTGCCTCGAGCAATGTATTGCATCCCCAGCGCAACAGGGCGATGTCGTAGTTGCAGTCTTCGGCAGTACCGTACTCCGGAGAATAGGTTCTTTTCAAATGAAGCTTGCCCGATTTGTCTTCTGTCAGGAAAGGCAGATAGAAATTGACGGCCCGTCTCAGTGTAGGGTACAGGGTATTCCTCAATATCGATTCGTCCATGCTGAAGCGGTATTGTAGCCAGAGGTTATGGCAAATCCACGTCAGGTTGCCTACCTGGGCTTTCTTTTCGGTTCCGGGAACATTCACCGTTGCTCCCGTCAGGGTAAAGTCGGTGGCTACGGGCAGTGCGGCGGCATCTTTCCGGTAGGGTTCGGGAACGTTGTTTATCAGGTTATCCAGATTGTTTCCTATCGCATCCACCAGCGGCATGCCCAGTTCCAGCCGGTTGGATGGGTATACGGACCAGTAGCTCAGTTGCACATTCAGGTTCCACCAGGCATTGGGCCAGGGAGTCAGCACTTGCCAGGGACCGCTGTTGTCGAGCAGTCCGCCGCCGGTGCGGGTGGCCGATGCCAGCTTGTACATCTGCGCCCAGTAGAAATTCTCCATCTTCTTGTCGGGAAGGTTCACGAAACTTTGCGGATAGTAGTTATGCCACCATTCCCGGTGTACTTTCCGGAGCACGGGCAGGTCGGCTTCCTGCAGGCTTGCCAGTGCCGTTTCCGCCTTTTGCAAAGCCTCTGTTCCGGGAAAGGAATGTGCGTTGCTTACGATAAGCGTGCTTGTATTCTCTTTCCTTATCTCTTTCCAGGCTGTGGCAGTACCGCCGCCGGCAAGCAGGGGCTGCCAGCAGAGGTTCAGCCCATTGCGTGCGGACAGTTGCGGGGCGGGATTGGACACATAGTCTTTTTTGAGGTGGTTCTTGTTACCCTTCCGGATTGCATTCAACTGCCTCGGCGAATCCGTGTTTTCCGGATAGAATTTCCAGGTGAACTCCTTTTCGCCTGCCGTAGCTTCGGCTTCGACCAGAATATAGGGACTCTCGGAAGTGACACAGGCTCTTAGCTTTATCTCTCCCCGGGTGGTACGGATACACCCGGTGGTTTCAGCGTTCCATAAGTCCAGCCTCAGGTCGCCGGATTTTATTTCTCCCACGGGATGCAGGAGAAAATAACCGATAAGCAGCCGGCCTCTTCCATAGATGCTCGCATCGTCTGTGCGGTGGTCGTGTACCATACTGTTGCCTACATCTACCCGTATGGCGTTTTTTCCGGGTTCTTTGCAGATATAGGAACCCATGCTGCCGTTTCCCATGAAGGGGGCTTCGTACCAGGTTTGGGGCAGGCGGGTCCAGGTCATGTCCTGCCGGGACATGAAACTTTTCCAGTCTGTCTGGCTGTAACAGCCGGCTGTCAGGTACCAGATTGCGATTGTGAGCAGTAGCAGTTTCTTCATGTGTCCGTATATGTTTTCTTGCTGTTAGATTTCCAGTTCGGGAACTTCGTCTTTCAACTCGGTCTTTTTGCCGTTATCGTGTATCACGGTTGCACCGTAATCCTTGTAACTGATGCTTGCGTCGCAGTCTTTGCGCGTGTTGCGTACCTCGAAAGAAGGCTTTCCGGCAGTGGATATGTTTGCTTTGATATTCCAGTCACCGATTTGGATACTACCGTCTTTCAGTTTGCGGGGAGCGGCTTGTGCGTTTTCCGCATCATTTTCTTTGGCATGTGTGTACACAATTGTAGCGAAGCGGTACACTTTCTGCTTGTCCGATGTTGCGGTGAAGTGCCAGTGGTTGGGATAGGGTGCGAAGTGCCCCTTTTCATCGGCACGCAGCCAGTTGACGGCAGGTACGAAGAACCGGGAGGTCGTATCCGTCTCCAGCGTTCCGGAGGAGAAGAGATAGGCATCGGACGCACCGTCCTTGCTGGTGGCCCGTATGTGTACGTATTCCCGGGTCTTGTTCACATTCATAGGGTTGGTAACCGTATGTAGCTGGTAGCTCCAGGTCACGGGCTCTTCGGCTTCCAGCTCGTCGTATATAAAGGAATAACCGCTTTTGCCTAAAGTTACGATGTGGCGGCGGAAGATTTTCAGGCTGGTATCGTCCCAACCGTTTTCAGGAGAAAATTCCAGGTTGCTCTGTTTGCCGCGCAGCAACCAGAGCGGCGAGATAACCTTTCCGTAAGCATTGGAAGCATCGCCTGCCACATAGCTGATATTGTCGCTGACATAGTAACGGGGAATCCAGCCGTAACCTTCCGTTCCGATGCGTTGTCCCATGCCGTTCACCAGAATGGTGTTGTGGGCGCGGGTGGCGCGGTGGCAGTAAACGCCGTGTATGTCGGTAAAGCTGGTATGGTGTCCGCTACTGTAAAAGAGCGACTGGCCGTTCCAGAAAGTATTGAAAGCATTCTGGTTGGCTATGGCGTGCGAGGTACTGCCGTAAGGACTGCTGCGGAAGCTGAGCATGGCGCTTTTGCGGGTATCGTCCAGGTTGGTGGAGAACGAGGCCAGTCCGCTCTGCGGGAATACATGTCCCATGGGAAGGTCTTTCAAACCCGGCCCGTCCGGCAAGGGCTTGTCGCATTGCAGGCGGAACCATGCAAGGCCGCCGGCTTTCGAGGTGCTTCCCTGTTCGAGTATGTCGGGCTGGCGGGCGCTGATGTGGCGCACGTAATCTGCGGCAAATGTATTGCCGGTCATACGCGCCAGAGCATCGGCGTAGCCAACACGCGTACCGCTCGGGGTAAGTATCTTCTGGTGCGAGCTGCCGTTGCCGCCCGATTTGGAGAATGGCGGCTGCTGGTAGATGACGTACAGGGCATTTCCCTGATACCAGGGGTCGGAGAAATAGTTGAAGCCGGTGAGGCGGGTATAGAAATAGGGCACTTCCACAAGTGTACGGATGTTGACGTGGAAGTAGGAGTCGCCGTTGTGCCAGGCTCCGTCCTTGTTCAGACCGGGGAAGCGGGCGAGCCACAGGTTATAGCAATAGTCCGTCCACGCATCGGCTTCGGGCAGTTCACCGTAAACGGTAAAGGCTGCCATGGTGAGGATGCGGAAAGTCATCTGCCACACATGGTTGTCGGCGATGTGGTTTTCCAGGCGGTTGATGTCGTGCATGTACATGCTGTTGCCGAATTCCTTTATTTCGTTCAGCAGGAATCTGCGCGTGGCATTGTCCAGAACATCGTACAGTGCGTCGTATGCCATGGAGCAGAGCGAGAGCAGGGTGGCTTCGTTGAAGTCGCCCACTACGTTTTTGTTGTCTCCCCAGGTGGCCATCTCCTTGACGCGCTTCACGGCTTCGTCGGCATAGCGGCGGTCTTTGGTGAGCAGGTAGGCGCGGATAAGTACGTCGGTATTCGCTTCTTCGCTGTCGATGATGCGGCGGCTTTCGCGGGTGAGCATGGCATTTTTCTGCACCTCGTTGGTCAGTCCTTTTGCCAGGTCCGAGTTAATGTCGTTTACCGACTTCATCGGGGTGGCAAGTACTTTGTCGGCACGTTTGAGGTAAGTCTTGCGTTCGGTTTTGCCCTCGCTGCGCTTTATGAAACCGTCCCATTCGTCCCTGTCGAGCCATACGCGGGGGTGGTGGGCAGGCAGGTTCTTAAGTACGGCATCCAGTGCGGGCGGGCAGAACTTCCGGGGATTGTTCTTTACCGTAAATTGCAGCGTATCGCTCCATTCGGTCTTTCCGTCCGTAACATAGCCGTATTGCCAGTACCATGTGCCCGGAGCCAAATCCTGTTTGGGGTTGAAGAACGGCCAGCGCGTATCGGCTTGTACGGTCGCTTTCGGCTTGAATGCCGGAGTTTGCGAGTAGCGCAGGAAGTAGCGTAGCTTGCTTTTGTCTGTTTCTTTTTTGGGGGTGTTCTCTTCCGCACCGTCCAGTCCGCTTCGCAGGATGTTGAGACCTGCCGGCAGCGGCCATTGGAAGGACACGGCACGGTCGCTGATTTCAGCGCCGTCCAGCGGCGAGGGAGTTGCACGCATTTCGTGCATCAGCGTTGTGTCGGTGAGCCTGATGGTGGCTTCTCCGGCCGTTTGCGCCTGTGCAGTGGCTGCAAGACTGAAGAAAATGATGGTGGATACTATTTTGTTCATATACAGCATTATATAAGTTTATTGATTCCTGGTCTGATGGCGGATTAATGTTTGGTTGCTTTTGTGAGCACCTTTCCCGGCACGTCGTGCAATTTGGGACGCGTCGGTCTGATTTTATGGCTATTCATGAATTTCTCAAGAATATCACGATGTTCCTGCGCCACTTTTGTATAGGCGTTCTCCATCATCAGGTTTCTTGTCTCGCCCCGGTCGTTCTGCATGTCGAACAGTTGTTCGCGGTGTCTTCCTTTGTCGTACAATACATATTTGTAGCGTGCGGTGCGTACCATCCAGCCCCGTGTCTTGCTGCCGTCGAATTGTGTTTCGGTAATGACATACTCCTGGTGGGGAGCTTGCGGATTGCCTTCTTCGGCTATTTTGCGGAACGACTTTCCGTCAGCGTCTTCCGTCAGTTTGGCGCCTGCCCAGTCGCAAACGGTAGCGAAGAAGTCTACACCGTTACTGATGAGCTGCGGCAGCTTCGTGCCGGCATGTTTCTTGCCGGGCAGGGTTACGATGAACGGGATGTTTACCACTTCCTCGTACAGGGCCGATTTCTGGTTCCAGTGGTGGGCGCCTATTCCGTCTCCGTGGTCGCTGGAGAAGATAACGACGGTATTTTCCCACAAGTTATTCTTGTCGATGGCATCTACAATCTTGCCGATTTCACGGTCTACTTTCTCTACGAGGCGATAGTATGTGTAGCGGTACATACGCCAGTCTTCGGGGGTGAAAGTGGCGGTGGGGTAGACGTTGAAATTGTTTTCCCTTTCTTTCTCGATGACATCGGCATCGTATGGGTTCTTGGCAAAGTTAGGGGGAAGTCCCGGACAATTGCGTATTTCGGGTATGTCCAGGTTGCCGTAGGGAAGATTCTGGCTGCGTGCATATTCGCAGATATTATGCGGATTGTCATAAGAAGCTACCAGGAAGAAAGGCTTGTTGTGTTTGCGCGAAAGGAATTCCACACATGCTTCTGCCAGTCCGTCATCGCTGTGTTTGTAAATTTGGTCGAATCCTCGCACTTTATCCGGAATATCGAGTTCGGGCACATGCCATTTGCCGCCGTAGGCGCATTCGTATCCAGCATTTTTTACCAGTGTGCCCAGGGTTCGCGTCTGGAGTGATTCTTGTAGCGGAGCACCGTTGACCAACAGTCCTGTTGTGCCTGGGTAGCATCCCGTGAACATGGCGCCGCGTGAAGGGCCGCTGAGCGGTGCGGTACAGTAAGCATTCTGGAACATGATACCGGCGGCAGCCAGTCTGTCCAGATTGGGCGTGTGCAAGTCCGGGTTTCCGGCGCAGCTCATGGCGTTTGCCGTATGCTGGTCGGTAAAGATGTAGATGATGTTGGGACGTTCGGCAGCGTGTGCCATTGATGTACTGAGCAGGGATAGGCAGGCTATGTGCTTCACTGAGATTTGTTTTACCATATTATTAGTTTTATAATTGTTTTTTCGGAGACTGTTCCTCGATTGCTAAATTACGCCTTTTTCCATGTATCTGCGGACTCTAATGTTTTTTTTATGGTACGGAATGTTTATTTGATTGCTAATTTTGTATAGTTCTGTTTTAATTTTGTGCTAAAAGAGGGATACGGAGGCACTGAAACGCAGGGAGGGATGTGAACGCGGAGATGCGGAAAAACAGAGCAGGAGAGGGGACAGGGAGAGGAACAGCCTTACATGAAAAGAGCCGTTTTTAAGACTCTGTGTCTCTGCATCTCTGTGTCTGAAACAAGAACAACTTCCTTCCCCGGCTCGCTTAATCGAATTTTTGCATTATCTTTGCATTGCCTAAAAAAAGAAAAGCGAATGATAGTTTGTATTGCCGAAAAGCCTTCCGTGGCGCGTGACATAGCCGATGTACTCGGAGCGAAAGATAAGAAAGACGGGTACATCGAGGGAAACGGATACCAGGTGACCTGGACGTTCGGGCATCTCTGTACCCTTAAGGAACCGCACGAATACACACCCAACTGGAAGTCGTGGAGCTTGGGCAGCCTGCCTATGGTTCCGCCCCGCTTCGGCATCAAGCTTATCAGCAACCCTACCTACGAACGCCAGTTCCACGTAATCGAGAACCTCATGCAGCATGCCGACATGATTATAAACTGCGGTGATGCCGGACAGGAGGGAGAGTTGATTCAGCGTTGGGTGATGCAGAAAGCCGGTGCGCGTTGTCCGGTGAAGCGTCTGTGGATTTCCTCGCTGACGGAAGAAGCCATCCGCGAAGGGTTTGCCAAACTGAGGGATGCGTCCGATTTCCAGCCGTTGTACGAGGCGGGGCTTTCGCGTGCCATCGGCGACTGGCTGTTGGGCATGAACGCCACCCGCCTGTACACCATGAAGTACGGGCAGAACCGGCAGGTACTTTCCATCGGACGTGTGCAGACGCCTACGCTCGCGCTCATCGTAAACCGACAGCTCGAAATACAGAACTTCGTTCCCAAGCAATACTGGGAACTGAAGACGGTGTATCGCGACACCACCTTCTCCGCCATTCTCCGCAAGAGCGATGAGGAACTGGTGCTGGAAGCGGAAAAACAGAAAGAAGGGGCAACCGCCAAAGCTGCCAAACCCGAAGATAACCGGGGAATAGAACCTATCACAGACCGGGAACGGGGTGAGGCTTTGCTGGAACAGATAAAGAATTCTCTTTTTACCATAACGAACGTTACCCGCAAGAACGGGAAAGAGGCTCCGCCCCGTCTGTTCGACCTGACGTCCCTGCAGGTGGAGTGCAACCGGAAATTCGCTTTCTCTGCCGATGAGACGCTGAAAACCATCCAGTCGCTTTACGAAAAGAAAGTAACGACCTATCCGCGTGTAGATACCACTTTTCTGAGTGACGACATCTATCCCAAATGTCCCGGCATACTGAAGGGGCTGCGCGATTACCAGGCGTTGACTGCTCCGTTGGACGGGGCTACTCTGCCGAAGTCGAAGAAGGTGTTCGACAACTCGAAAGTGACGGACCACCATGCCATCATTCCTACCGGCCAGCCGCCCCAGAACCTGACGGATATGGAGCGCCGCGTATTCGACCTGATTGCACGCCGTTTCATTGCCGTGTTCTATCCGGACTGTCTGTTCGCTACAACCACCGTAATAGGCGAGGTGGAGCAGATAGAGTTTAAGGTTTCGGGCAAGCAGATACTGGAACCCGGCTGGCGTGTGGTATTCGGCACGCCCTCGGCACAGTCGCAGGAGGAAAAAGAGGAGAAGGGCGGCGAAGAAGAGAATGTGCTCCCCGCCTTTGTGGTGGGAGAGAGCGGCCCGCACCTGCCCGACCTGTACGAGAAGTGGACGCAACCGCCGCGTCCGTACACCGAAGCCACCTTGCTGCGCGCCATGGAAACTGCCGGCAAGCTGGTGGACAACGACGAACTGCGCGATGCCTTGAAAGAGAACGGTATCGGCCGTCCTTCCACGCGTGCCGCCATTATCGAGACGCTCTTCAAGCGCAACTATATCCGTAAGGAGAAAAAGAACCTGATAGCTACCCCTACGGGTGTGGAACTGATTCAGATTATCCACGAAGAGTTGTTGAAATCTGCCGAACTGACGGGTATATGGGAAAAGAAGTTGCGTGAAATAGAGAAGCGTACCTATAATGCCGGACAGTTTTTGGAGGAGTTGAAGCAGATGGTATCGGAGATTGTGATGAGTGTACTTTCCGATAACAGCAACCGTCATATCACAATACAGGCTCCCGTGCCGGAAAAGGGTAAGGGAGAAAAAGCCGCTGCCGCATCCGATAAACCGAAGAAAGAACCGAAGAAAAGAGCGCCGCGGAAGTCTGCAACGAAGAAAACGGAGCAGGCAGCCGGTGAGAACCAGCCTGCCGATGCGCTGGTAGGCCAACCTTGCCCACTTTGCGGAAAAGGAACGGTTATTAAAGGAAAAACGGCTTACGGTTGTTCCGAATGGAAAAGCGGTTGTACATTCCGCAAGCCGTTCGAGTAAAGTTATATCCGGTTATAATTCTTTCCGTATTTTCCGGTTGCTGCTCTGAAATCTTTTCAGGTGTCAGTAGTTCAGATGGAATTCAACAACCGCCTCGATTCCTTTGCGCAGTATATCCAACGGAATGTTCTCGTTGGGAGAATGGATGGCGTTGGACTCTAGACCGAATCCCATCAGTATGGTTTTGATGCCCAATACCTGCTCGAATGTGGAGATAATGGGAATACTGCCACCGCGACGTACTGCCAACGGCTTTTTGCCGAAAGCTTTGGCGAAGCCTTTCTCCGCAGCCTGGTATGCCGGGAGCGTGATGGGGCATACGTATCCCTGCCCGCCGTGCATGGGGGTGACTTTTACCTGTACGGTATCGGGGGCGATAGCCATGATGTAATCGGCAAACAGTTGCGAAATCTTGTGATGATCCTGATGCGGAACCAGTCGGCAGGATACTTTGGCGTATGCCTTGGAGGGTAGTACGGTTTTAGAACCTTCGCCCGTATAGCCGCCCCAGATGCCGCATACATCGAAAGACGGACGGCAACTGTTGCGCTCCAGCGTGCTGTATCCTTTTTCACCGAAAAGGGCGTTTACGCCGATAGCCTTTTTGTATTTCTCCTCGTCGAACGGGATGTGCGCTATCATTTCACGTTCCGCCTGCGGCACTTCTTCCACATCGTCGTAGAAGCCGGGAACAGTGATACGTCCGTCGGCATCCGTCACCTTGCTTATCATTCCGCAAAGCACATTGATGGGGTTGGCCACCGCACCGCCGAAATGTCCGGAGTGCAGGTCGCGGTTCGGACCGGTTACTTCTATCTCCCAATAGGCAAGTCCGCGCAGGCCGGTAGTTAGCGAGGGAAGGTCTGCACCCAGCATGCTGGTGTCGGACACGAGGATTACGTCGGCTTTCAGCAGTTCTTTGTGTTCCCGGCAGAAGCCTTCGAGGCTGGGCGAGCCAATCTCTTCCTCTCCTTCAAAGATGAACTTGACGTTATGAGTCAGCAGGTTGTTCTTTACCAGATATTCAAAAGCCTTTACCTGGATGAAGGACTGTCCTTTGTCATCGTCCGCACCGCGCGCCCAGATGTGGCCGTCGCGTACTTCGGGCTCGAAGGGATTGCTTTTCCAGAGTTCCAGCGGTTCGGCGGGCATTACGTCGTAGTGTGCGTATATCAATACGGTTTTGGCTTTCGGGTCTACAATCTTCTGTCCGAATACGATGGGATTGCCAGCCGAAGGCATTACCAGTGCTTCGTCTGCACCGGCGGCGAGCAGCAGTTGCGCCCAGCGTTCGGCACACGCCAGCATGTCGTCGTGGTGTTCGGGTTTGGCACTGATGCTGGGGATACGGATAAGGCTGAACAGCTCTTCCAGCATTCCGGATTCGTTCTCTGCGATATATTTCTTTATTTCCATAATAATAATGTGAAATGATGAGGTGATATCCTATCACTTTATCACCCGTTTGTTATAATTGTGTAGTACGGTCAATCAAGTAGAAATCGAGCAGGGTCATGGCTGCCATGGCTTCCACGATGGGCACGGCGCGGGGCAGTACGCAGGGGTCGTGACGTCCGCGGGCTTTGAGGGTGGTGTCCACGCCGTCCATGTTTACGGTGTGCTGCTCCATGAGTACGGTTGCCACGGGCTTGAAGGCTACGCGGAAGTAGATGTCCTGTCCGTTGCTGATGCCGCCCTGAATGCCGCCGGAGTGGTTGGTATGCGTTTCGATGCGTCCGTTGTTGTTATAGAACACGTCGTTCTGTTCGGAGCCTTTCATCTTCAGTCCTTTGAAGCCTTCGCCGTATTCAAACGCTTTTGCGGCGTTGATACTGAGCATGCCGGCGGCAAGGGCGGATTGGAGTTTGCCGTAAACGGGTTGTCCCAGTCCGATGGGGCATCCTTTGATAACGCAGGTCACCACGCCGCCGATGGTATCGCCTTCGCCCTTTATCTTGAAGATAAGCTCTTCCATTTCTTTGGCTTTCTCCGGGTCGGGGCAACGCACCGGGTTGGTATCAATCAGGTCGAGGTCGTAGGCGGTATAGTTTTCTTCCAGTTTGATGGGACCTACCTGCGAGGTGTATGCGGTGATGCGGATGCCAAGCTGTTTTAAGGCGAGTTTTGCCAATGCGCCTGCCACTACGCGCGAAATGGTTTCGCGTGCCGATGAGCGTCCGCCGCCACGGTGGTCGCGTATTCCGTATTTTACATTATATGTATAGTCGGCGTGCGAGGGGCGGTATACTTCTTTCAGGTTGTTATAGTCGTTGGAGTGTTGGTTCTCGTTCCACACGATGAATCCGATGGGGCATCCGGTGGACTTGCCCTCGAAGATGCCGGAAAGGAATTCCACCTTGTCGGATTCTTTGCGTGAGGTAGTGATGCGTGATTGCCCCGGTCGCCGGCGGTCGAGCTCCGATTGTACGAAGTCCATATCGATGGTGATTCCTGCGGGGAATCCGTCTATTACGCCACCTATGCCTTTACCGTGTGATTCTCCGAAACTGGTAAGGCGGAGAATATTGCCGAATGAGTTGAACATATCAATTGCTTTAAGGGTTTATAATGAGGTTAATGTGCCAGTTTGCCTTGTTATAAAAGGCTTTGACTTTATAAAGGTAACAATTTTTTTTGTAAAACGTTTCAAAAATGACAATAAATCTTTTATTTCCCGACTTTTAGAGAATAAAAATACTGTTTGAAACCGTATCTTTTTGCGGAAATATGTAAGAGTATTTAATAATGTAAAGAATGCTTATAATTCTTCCTATATGAAAAAAAGGACATCTATTTTTTATTAAAGACCTTGTTTAAAGGCTTTAAAAACTGTTATTTTGCACCCTCGATATAAAAGAGAATATTAACTAACCCTTAACTATGTAGGGATTTTATTAACTAAACAAGTATTTGTATGAAGAAAAATTTGTTTTATTTATTCGCATTGATTTGTTCAATGAGTTTATTTACCGCTTGTAGCGATGACGATGAGGCGCCGGGCAATTCTGGAGTAGTTGGAGAGGTTGTCGGTGACTACAAGGGCTTGATGGATGTTTACTATGAACCAAATGTGGAAATAGCCAAAGGCATGCAGCAAAAGATAACTATCAAGAAGTCTTCCGACACTTCAATCGGTTTGGAATTGAAGAACTTTGTAATAACGGTTGGCGGTGCTCCGATTACTATTGGGGATTTAGCTATTGATAATTGTCCTTTGAAAGTTGAGGGGGATAAATATTCATTTACCGGTAACGCAGATTTAGATTTGGTTGTCGGTAAATGTGCGGTCTCTGTGGAAGGAGCTATCAATGGTGAAGATATTGAATTGATAATTAAAGTGAATGTGAATAATGACCTAATGAAAGTTCGTGTAGAATATAAAGGTAAAAAAATGACAGGGAACGAAAGTTCGGAAGCTTTGATTAAGGAGTTCAAATTCGATAGCGATATTATTGCGGAGCAACCTGTAATCAATGAAGATAAAACTATCACTTTTAAAGTGGCTGAAACCGCAACAGATGATGATTTGAAAGCATTGAAGCCGATAATTACAATTTCTGAAAATGCAACGGTTACTCCGGAATCGGGTGTGACGCAAGACTTCTCCGGAAATAAGGTAGTGATTTATAAGGTTACTTCTGAGGATGGTACAACAGTGACGGAGTATAAGGTTTCTGCTCGAAAGAGTTCGGATGCTTTGATTACAAGTTTTGTTTTCGAGAATAATCCTATTGTTGCAGAACAACCAGTAATCAATGAAGACAATACGATTACTTTTAAGGTGAAAGCCTCTGCTACTGCTGATGATTTAAAGGCTTTAGTGCCTACAATTACTTATTCTCATAAAGCAACGATAGCTCCTGAGTCTGGTGTGGCACAGGATTTTTCTGATAATAAAAAGGTGATTTATACGGTTACTTCTGAAGATGGTACGGTTATAAAGGAGTATCAAGTTTTTATTTCAGGTACTGAAGATGTGTATGATTTTGAAAAGTGGCTTCCTGGAGTAGAAGGACAAGAACCTGAAAATACTTTCTATGAAGCGGAGGGATGGGCAAGTAGTAATACCGGAGCACATTTCTTGAAAGGGTTCAATCTTACTGATAGTTATGTCATAATGCAAACAGATGATTCTCATTCGGGAACTGCTGCAGCAAAAATTCAGTCTATTGATACAAAAGGACAAGATCTGGGTATAGCAAAAGCTCCTAAAGTGACTACAGGTTCTTTATTTCTAGGAAAATTTAAGACTGATATATTTAATACCTTAAATAGCACTAAATTTGGTATCCCCTGCAAAGAAAAACCTATTTCTTTGCGAGGATGGTATAAATATACTCCTGGTGATGTATATTATATTGTAAATACCAAACCATATAAAGAACATTGCCATGAAGCTGTAGTAGACGAAACTAAAGTTGATGAATTTATGATTAGCGTAGTTTTATATGAAACAACTGCTTATGATGAAATAGGCTGGTCTGATTGTCTAACCGGTACAGATGAAGAGGAAAAGAATATTTATACTTCAAGCCGTATTGCTGCTATTGGACAATTGATTGGTGGTGCTCAAACTGATTGGAAAAAGTTTGAGTTACCTTTGGAATGGAAAAAGCAGTATGATACCAATAAAAAATATCGTATGACTATTGCTTGTTCTTCAAGTAAGGATGGTGATAAGTTTTGGGGTGCTCCGGGTAGTACATTGATTGTTGATGATTTTGAATTGATAAAAGAGTAATTAGATCCTTTCGGTTAAAGTAATTGATATTAAATATAAAGGATACTTCTGTGAAGAAGTATCCTTTATATTTAATATGTGTCGTCCTAAGCGAAGTTGATTGATTATTATTAAAATCCTATATAGGGTTGTCTATCTAATTTCCATAAGCTATTGGATTGTTTGGGAGTTGTAAAGGGCTACTTGAGAGTTGTAAAGGTCAACTTTAGCATCATAAAGTTCTACTTGAGAGGATACAGTATGTTATGTATAATATAAGTACCAAACATTGGTACTCCAAATACCACGTAGCGGTATCTCATGTACCAAGCATTGGTATTTTAACTACCAAGTGTTGATACTAACGGAATACCCTCGTATAAAATGAAAAAGTGACGACCAAAAATCGGTCGTCACTGTATATAAGCTTGTCGTCACCAGATAACACCTTCGTCCTTAATGCATTAAGACGAAAAGTGACGAGTGACGACAAAAAACGAAAAAATCTTGTTTAGAATGCATACCCAAATCCTAAGTTCAGATAGATAGGATACATATTAAACGTTATCGTATCGAAGTCTTTCTGGAAGATATTGTTTAATCCCCACGTTACATCGGCATGCACGGTGAGATGCTTGAACGCTTTCCATTCGCCCCCAAATTGGATACCCCACTGGAACTTACGCAACTCGTTGGAGAAATCGTAAGTTGCGATGCTTTCACCGGTAAACTCCACTTTGGAACCGGTCTGGTCGGGTGTGCGCAAGTGACCCTCGTACACGTGTCCGGAGAAGTTGCCTTCCAGCAGATAGGAGAAGTACGGACCTGCCGATACTATCCAGCGCTTGCTGATGCGGTAGTCGGCAAGGATGGGAATGGTGAGATAGGAGTTTTTCACTTTGGTTTTGACTCCACCCGTCCAAAGACCTGCCAGCTCTCCGCCGTTGGTATTGATGATTTTCATACCGTAGTTCTTTACGGTGGCTTCGGTAGTCATGTTCTTGTTCTCCAACCGCAGTCCCAGGGTAAGTCCCCACTTTTTCTTTTCGTCGAACCACTTGGTGGCATTACCTTCGATGGCAATGGCGATTCCCGGTGCGTAGCTGTCTATCTTGCGTATCTCCTTGGGCAGGGGAATGGGAGATGTACCGCCGATATTGAATCCGGCTTTAATGTTGTATTCCCAACCGTGCAGATAGGAGTTGATAAGACTTTTGTTTCTCTCTTCTTGTGCCTGTACGTTGGCTACCATTGCCAGCAGTACGGCTATCGTGCAAATAAAATGATGCTTTTTCATATTCTATAATCAGATTTCTTCGCTTATAAGTTCTAATTCGTCTACGTATAATGTGCTGCCGACTGCCCCTTTGAAGTACGCACCTTCCACGCTGGAGGAGAGGACGATGCTTAATTTGTACTTTCCGTTTTGCAGTTTCGACTTGTTTATCTCTTTACCGTTCATAGGTTCGAAAGGTAACTCGAATGCTGTCCATTCGTCGGTTTCTACAGCAGCCGCTTCACTGATTTGGGCTTTGGCTACAATGTTTTCGGAAGTCAGGCTGTTGCTGCCGTCCAGCATAAAGGAGTTCTCGTTTGCTTCGTACAGTATGGCGTAAATGTCGAAACGGTCTTTCATGTCTTTCTGTACTTCGCCTTCATCGGTATAAACTTCTCCTGCCTTGAATTTGAAGTAACCCTTCAACGCTATGGGGCGTTTGTAATACTGTATGCCGAACTTGGTGGCACGCAGAGGATCTTTCAGTGCGTTTGCCAGGTCGAAGGAACCGATAAACAGGTTTCCGGCGGCAATATACATTTGCACCATGGCTCCGAAACTTCCGGTGTCGCAAGTGGTCAGTTTCAGTCCGTTGCCGCGGTAGCCGTCGGCAACCTGCTGCGTAGGATAGCCGGTGCGGTTGTCTGTCATGCCTGTAAGTTTGTAGCCGGGGTTGCCGCTGGACCATTGCGCTACGCGTGAAACACTGGTTGAAGTTCCGGGTTCGAATTCGTAGAAAATGTCGTATTCGGTACCGGCAGAGGGGAGCAGGTCTTCGAAATGGAATGTTTCCGGCATTTCGGCAGGTACTACTTTTACGGTATAGGTAGCGGTCCATTCGCCGTCTTCGGAAGTGACGGTGAAGGTGCGGGAGTGAGACTCGTTGCTGAAATCGTAATTGTTAAGGATGTCATTCGGTGAATGTTCGTCTGCCTTGATGGTAGCACCGTCGGGCAGCGTAAACAGCAGTTGCTGTTTGGCAAGGTTTGCCCCTTTATGTACATATATGTTTATTTCTTTAGAGTCACTGTTGATGTGAGCCAATTGTACATCCGCGCCTGTACAGGCGTCAATGGCTGCTTCGGAGTTGAGCGCTTCGTCTTGTATGCAGGACGAAACGGCTAAGGCAAGCATGAGAGCAGTAGTCCACTTCTTAAAATTCATATCCTTCTTTTTTGAATGTTGATAAATAAATACAGTTTAGCAGTTTGCAAAAATACGCTATTATTTTGTAATAACAGATACAAGAAGAAAAAAGTGCGGTAAACTCTGGTATTTATTTGTTATTCCGTATATCTTTGTATAAAGATTGAATAAAAATATATATGGTATGACTGAAGCCGAAAGAAAACAAATAATTGCTTTGGTACAGCGCGAAGTAGTTCCTGCCATTGGCTGTACGGAACCCATTGCTGTTGCCTTATGTGTGGCGAAAGCAACCGAAACCTTGGGTGCAAAGCCGGAGAAAATAGATGTCTTGTTGAGTGCCAATATCCTGAAGAACGCAATGGGAGTGGGCATTCCCGGCACAGGTATGATTGGACTGCCCATAGCTATAGCCCTGGGAGCGCTGATAGGCAAGTCGGAGTATCAGTTGGAAGTGCTGAAAGACAGCAATCCTGCCGCCGTAGAAGAGGGAAAACGCTTTATCGGCGAAAAACGCATTGATATATCGCTGAAAAAGAATATCACGGAAAAGCTTTATATCGAGGTGTGCTGCAAATCAGGCGGGAATAAAGCCACTGCCATTATAGCCGGCGGCCATACCACCTTTATATATATAGCCCGTAACGGCGATGTCCTTTTAAACAAGCAAAGTGCGGGTTGCGGAGAAGAGGAGGCGCAAGTCGCAGGCCTGACCTTGCGGAAGGTATATGACTTTGCCATGAATGCCCCGCTGGACGAAATCCGTTTTATCCTTGAAACCGCCCGTTTGAATAAAGCCGCCGCCGAACGTTCTTTCGACGGGAACTACGGTCATGGACTGGGCAGAATGTTACGTGGCAATTATGAACACAAGATTTTGGGCGACAGCGTATTCTCCCATATCCTTTCTTATACGTCCGGTGCATGCGATGCCCGTATGGCAGGTGCTATGATACCGGTAATGAGTAATTCGGGCAGTGGAAACCAGGGTATTTCCGCTACATTGCCCGTGCTGGTCTATGCCGAGGAGAATGGCAAATCGGAAGAAGAGTTGATCCGTGCCCTCATGCTCAGCCATCTGACCGTGATTTATATCAAGCAAAGTCTGGGACGTCTGTCTGCCCTGTGCGGTTGCGTAGTAGCCGCCACCGGCTCCAGTTGCGGCATTACCTGGCTCATGGGCGGTACTTACGAACAAGTATCCTTTGCCGTTCAGAACATGATTGCCAACCTTACCGGAATGATTTGCGACGGCGCCAAACCCAGTTGCGCCTTGAAAGTAACTACCGGCGTCTCTACCGCCGTCCTCTCCGCCATCATGGCAATGGAAAACCGTTGCGTTACTTCCGTTGAAGGAATTATTGATGAAGATGTAGACCAAAGTATCCGAAACCTCACGAAGATAGGCTCCAAAGGAATGAATGAAACCGACAAAGTTGTCCTGGAAATAATGACAAGTAAGTGATTAGGGGTTAGCGATTAGTGATTAAGGGGGAATGATTAGTGATTAATGGTTAGCGATTAATCGCAGCATTATGAATATGTGCCATTGATAAACCAAATCACCACCTCTTAATCACTAACCACTAATCGCTAACCCTTAATCACTAACCGTTAACTACAGCATTCGCTGCTACAGTCTCCGCAGTTGCATCCGCCACCGCATCCGCCGCTGCATCCGCCGCCGCTCATCATGCGTGCCATTTCCGACAGTTCGTCGTTGGTGGCAGGACGGTTTTCAGTGATTTCACCTACGAAGTTCAGGTCGCAGCCTGCCAGGGGGTGATTCATGTCCATTACTACTACATCGTCCTTTACTTCGACTACGCTTCCGTTGATACGTTGGCCTTCCGAGGTCATCAAGGGGATTACGGCGCCTTCTACTACGCGTTCGCTGTCGAACTTGCCTTCTATCTCGAAGATGTTTTTGGGGAGGTCGATGACATGCTCCTCGTCATACTCGCCGTAAGCCTCTTCGGCTTTGATTGTAAAGTCGAATTTATCGCCTTTGTTCAGGTCTTTCACCTGGTTTTCGAAAGATTCCAATGTGAGGCCCAGTCCCGATATGAATTGGAACGGGTGCTCTGCGGGAGCTTCTTCTGTGAACTCTTTTTCTCCGTTTTCGATTGTGTACAACTTATATGCTAAGGTGATGTACTTGTTTTCTACTGTTTCCATTAATTTGTTATTTCTTTATTAGTAAATACTGCATTGTCTGTTTTGACAATGCGCAAAGATACGAATATTTTGCTTCGGGAGAGGAAGCGTCCCGGTAATTTTCAGATTATTAAGTGCTTTGTAAGTGTTTGGCATTACTTCTGCAAAGTATCCGAATCGTTTTATGGATAACCGTCAAGTGATAAAATAAGATTTTAAAGCACGGTTTCCTTACGATTATTCATGTTTATATCTTTTTTTTCTTCAATTTGTTTGGAGATTATAAAAAAGCATTTACCTTTGCAGCATAAATAACGGATAAGAGAATAATAAAGATAATTTAGTTATGAACCTGCATACATCCATAAACCTGGCAGTCCTGCATATTATTCGCGTCGTGGTGGTGGCATCAAGAGCGTGAGAAAGGTTGTGTATGTATTTGTACGGTAAAGATATTTATAGTAAGCCTTTCTCATTACGGTGAGAAAGGCTTTTTTCATAAAAGGAGACAGATAAGATGAAACATCAGTTACGCAGTTCGTTCAGCACACAAGGCCGCCGTATGGCAGGTGCCCGCGCGTTGTGGACGGCCAACGGCATGAAGAATGAACAGATGGGAAAGCCCATAATCGCGATAGTCAACTCTTTTACCCAGTTTGTGCCGGGACATGTGCATCTGCACGAGATAGGTCAGTTTGTAAAGGAAGAGATAGAAAAGCAAGGCTGCTTTGCCGCCGAATTCAATACGATTGCCATTGACGACGGCATTGCGATGGGGCATGACGGTATGCTGTACTCGTTGCCCTCGCGCGACATCATAGCCGACAGCGTGGAGTATATGGTAAATGCGCATAAGGCGGATGCCATGGTGTGCATCAGCAATTGCGACAAGATTACTCCGGGTATGCTTATGGCTGCGATGAGGCTGAACATCCCTACGGTGTTCGTTTCCGGCGGTCCTATGGAAGCCGGGGAGTGGAACGGACAGCATCTCGACTTGATTGATGCAATGATTAAGTCGGCCGACAACAGCGTGAGCGATGCGGATGTTGCCAAGATTGAACAGCATGCCTGTCCCACCTGCGGATGCTGTTCGGGTATGTTTACCGCCAATTCCATGAACTGCCTGAACGAAGCTATCGGACTGGCTCTTCCGGGTAACGGTACGATTGTGGCTACCCATGCAAACCGCAAGCAACTGTTTAAGGACGCTGCCAGGCTGATTGTTGAAAACGCTTATAAGTATTATGAGGAAGGAGACGAAAGTGTGCTCCCCCGCAGCATTGCCACCCGCGAGGCGTTCCTGAATGCGATGACGCTGGATATTGCAATGGGCGGTTCTACCAATACGGTGCTTCACCTGCTGGCGGTGGCCCATGAAGCCGGAGCGGACTTCACGATGGACGACATAGATATGCTGTCGCGCAAAACGCCCTGCCTGTGTAAAGTTGCTCCCAATACCCAAAAATATCATGTACAGGATGTAAACCGTGCCGGCGGCATCGTTGCCATTATGGGCGAACTTGCCAAAGGCGGATTGGTGGACACGGCCGTACGCCGCGTAGACGGAATGACGCTGGCCGAGGAGATAGACAGGTATTGCATCACCGGCCCGAACGTCTGTGAGGAGGCGGTCAGGAAATATTCCAGTGCCGCTGCCGGAAAGTTTAATCTGGCACTCGGTTCGCAGGATACTTATTATAAGGAATTGGACACCGACCGTGCCGAAGGTTGTATCCGCGACCTGCAGCATGCTTACAGCAAGGACGGCGGACTGGCTGTACTGAAAGGAAATATAGCGCAGGACGGCTGCGTGGTAAAAACGGCGGGAGTGGATGAAAGCATCTGGAAGTTTACCGGTCCTGCCAAAGTATTCGATTCGCAGGAAGCAGCGTGCGACGGTATTCTGGGTGGAAAGGTTGTCAGCGGCGATGTCGTTGTCATTACCCACGAGGGTCCGAAAGGCGGTCCGGGCATGCAGGAAATGCTTTATCCCACTTCGTATATCAAATCCCGTCATTTGGGCAAGGAGTGTGCGCTGATTACCGACGGACGCTTCAGTGGCGGCACTTCCGGACTGAGCATCGGACATATCTCTCCCGAAGCTGCTGCCGGAGGCAATATCGGTAAGATTCAGGACGGTGACATCATCGAAATAGATATACCGAACCGCTCTATCAATGTGAAACTGACGGATGAGGAGCTGGCTGCCCGTCCCATGACGCCGGTAACCCGCGACCGCCAGGTGTCGAAAGCATTGAAAGCGTATGCAAGTATGGTAAGCTCGGCTGATAAAGGGGCTGTGAGACTGATAGAATAATTGGGAATTCCGTACCCGAAAAACAATAATAAATAGATATGGAAAACTTAATAACAGGCGCAGAAGCATTGATGCGCTCTCTGGAGCATCAGGGAGTAAAGACCATTTTCGGTTATCCGGGTGGCAGCATCATGCCGGTATTCGATGCCTTGTACGATCACCGGAAGAATTTGAATCACATCCTGGTTCGCCACGAACAGGGGGCTACTCATGCCGCACAAGGCTTTGCACGTGTGTCGGGCGAGGTCGGCGTATGTCTGGTTACCAGCGGTCCGGGTGCTACGAATACCATTACAGGTATTGCAGATGCCATGATAGACAGCACGCCGGTTGTTGTCATTGCCGGACAGGTGGCTACGGGATTTCTCGGAACGGATGCCTTTCAGGAAGTGGATTTGGTAGGCATTACGCAGCCTATCACGAAGTGGAGTTACCAGATTCGCCGTGCGGAAGATGTGGCATGGGCGGTGGCACGCGCTTTCTATATCGCACGGAGCGGACGTCCCGGTCCGGTGGTGCTGGATTTTGCCAAGAATGCCCAGGTGGATAAGACGGAATACACGCCTGTCGAAGTGGATTATGTACGCAGTTATCTGCCTGTGCCCGA